>CAJQND010000401.1 GCA_905479595.1 uncultured Hyphomicrobiales bacterium | reverse complement strand
CAGCGGTTTCAAACAAAGACGTGTAATATTGGCGCGAGCTTGGCAAGTCGAGAAGGATCATCGGCTGATCGACTAGTTCGGTAAGGGAAATCGATTTCTCCTCGGCAAGTGGATGGCCGTGCGGGACAATCACATGTGGCGGGACAACGGCAAGCGTTCTGGTTTTAAGGCCGGCGCTGATGTCGGCCTCGTCATAGGAGATACCGACATCGATCTCTCCGCGGTGAATGCTGTCAAAAATATGCCGGACATTTCCTTCAATAATATTGACGTGTATTGCCTGATGCTCTGATACCAGCCGTTGCAGGATGGGCGCCAGAACAATCGGTGCGATTGCGTTAAAACAGCCGACATGTAAATGCCCAGAGATATTTTCGCGAAGGCCGATGATGTCGCTTTCAAAATTCTCGACCTGATCAAGGATCGCCTGAATTCTCGCTAGAACCTCCCGGCCTTTTGCCGTCAACGAAATGCCTTTTGACCGCTCCCTGTTTAACAAGGTGAGCCCCAGCTCCGCCTCAAGATTATCGACCGCCAGACTGATCGCGGACTGCGAAATATTCATCTCCGCCGCCGCTTTGGTCAAGCTTTTGAAATGCGCGGCTGCCGCAAAATACCGCATGACACGAAAAGATACATTCATCAGAAAAACTCATAATAATTATATTTATAATATGTTTTTCGAATAAATCGCGGGCTGTCAATATCTAATGGCAAACGTGTCTAGCTTTACGGTCAAATAACCACAGCTTCGACGTATGCATCAGGGGCATGGGAAATCTACATAACGAAATTCGCTTCTGACTCAAAAAAACTCAATGATCCGAGGAGGTATCATGTTTTTCAAGACGAAACGTTTGGCAATTGCCGGACTTATGTTAGGGGCAGCGACAACATTGCTCGCGGCGCCTGTTCAAGCAGAGAACGTTCTGCGATATGCGAATGTCGGTGATGCGGCGACGCTTGATCCGCATGCATTGAATACATTGGTGACATTAATGGCGGATATCCAGATGTATGACGCTCTCGTCATGCGGGATCCCACCATGCGTAAGGTCCCCGGTCTGGCGGAAAGCTGGCAGAATATCGATCCGAATACCTGGCAGTTCAACTTGCGGAAAGACGTCACTTTCCACAATGGTAATCCTTTCAACGCTGACGATGTTGTCTTCTCGATAAAAAGGGCGCAGGCGGACACCAGCCAGATGAAGGGGTACGTCAGTACAATTTCCGATGTGAAGAAAATTGATGACTACACCGTCCAGGTCATTACAGAAAAGCCAAACCCAATCCTGCTGGATCAGTTGGTTAATATTTTCATGATGGATCAGGAATGGTGTGAAGAACATGATGTCGTCGCGCCACAGAATTTCGAAGACAAGCAGGAAACATATGCCGTTCGCCATACCAATGGCACTGGCGCATTCAAGCTGGAAAGCCGTGATCCGGATGTCAAAACTGTTTTAGTCAAGAATGAAAATTGGTGGGGGCAGAAAGATTATCCCAGCAATATTGACAAAGTAGTCTGGACTCCCATCGCCAACGATGCAACGCGCGTTGCCGCCCTCCTGTCGGGTGAAGTGGATTTGCTGACGGATCCGCCAATTCAGGACCTCGCCCGCATTTTGACTGACCCTAAACTCAAGGTTGACAAGACGTCCCAAATCCGGACCATCTTCTATGGTTTTGACGTCAAATCCGACGAATTGCGGCATTCGGATGTGAAGGGAAAGAACCCGTTCAAGGATCTGAGAGTTAGGGAAGCATTTTATCATGCAATTGATATCAATGCGATAAAGAAGGCCGTCATGCGCGGATGGTCGGCTCCTGCCGGCATGATTATTGAACCTCCTATCAACGGTTACCGTGCCGAGTGGGATCAAAACCGGCTTCCCTATGATCCGGAAAAAGCCAAGGCGCTTTTGGCTGAAGCAGGTTACCCCGACGGTTTTTCCGTTCAGTTGGACTGCCCGAATAATCGATACCAAAATGATGAGGCGATCTGTCAGGCGACGGTTGGCATGCTCGCCAAAATCGGCGTCAAGGTTCGGTTGAATGCACAACCGAAAACACAGCATTTCCCGTTGATAACGGGGAAGGGGACTGATTTCTATATGCTCGGCTGGGGCATTCCGACAATGGATTCAGGGTTCATTTTTGACTATCTGTTGGACTCGAACGGATCCTGGAATGCGTCTGGGTATGGCACCCCCGAGCTAGATGCCAAAATCGCCGAAATTAGAGGTATCGTTGATCCTGATAAGCGCAACAAGATTATCAATGAAATATGGACGCAGGTTCAGCAGGATATTCCTTACTTGCCGCTGCACCATCAGGTGATTGCCTGGGCAATGGTGAAAAACCTCGACATCCCGATTGAACCAAACAATATGCCGCGGTTCTATTGGGCAAATTTTGAGTAACACTTAAAACGCTTGATGGCTCGGCTGAAATATCGCCGGGCCATCATATAAACCATAAGAATAGCAGGGGTGAACCCATGGTGAGTTTTATTGTAAAGCGATTGTTTCAGTCGGCAATTGTCATGCTTGTCGTCGCTTTGATCAGCTTTTTCCTGTTCAATTTCGTGGGCGATCCAATAAGCAACATGGTCGGACAGGAAACAACGGTAAAGGATATGGCAGAGTTGCGCCAGAGGCTGGGGCTGAACGAACCTTTCCTATATCAGTTTGGCCGTTTTGTGGGCCATGCGCTGCAAGGAGATTTCGGCATTTCCTACCGGCTGCAAAGACCGGTAGAAGACTTGATCGTGGAAAGAATGCCGGCAACATTGGAGCTTGTATTTGTTTCCGCAATTCTTGCAATAGGTTTCGGTGTCATCGGGGGTCTTTTCACGGGATTGAAAAAAGACCACTGGGCTAGCAAGTTGATTATGACGACTTCCCTGATTGGCGTATCGCTTCCAACCTTTGTCATCGGTATTATTCTGATTTATATTTTTGCTGTGAAGTTAAGCTGGCTGCCGTCTTTCGGGCGGGGCGAAGTGGTTGATATCGGCGGCTGGTCCACCGGCTTGCTCACCTTGAGTGGATGGAAGGCGATTATCTT
>CAJQND010000400.1 GCA_905479595.1 uncultured Hyphomicrobiales bacterium | reverse complement strand
TACAAAACCAATGATGAACGCGCGGCGATAAAGCGGAATGTGAATGTTCTGCTTGGCTCCCAGATCGTCGAAGAGAAATCTTACGCGGATTACTAATTTGAAAAGTACATGGCGGCTTGTTTATGAGATGAATGATAACTCAAACGAACAAACTTCGAACGCTCAAAACTTTCTAACGAAAGTGAACCGGCGACTAAAGCGGCAATGGAAAAAACACCGGCCAAACGCGTTCAAACCGGAAAACCTATTTCCATTTAAAGAAATTCGACGGTTGCGTGAGGAAAATCGTCTCCTTACGCGAAGATGCAACGAGTTGGTTGCGGCGCGGGAAGATTTTCAATTGGACATTGATCTGCAACGCGAACTTGTGGAATTGGGAGGGGTGGAGAAGTCATTTCACAATGACGAATTAGTTCAGAAAAACCTAATGCCAAGTCTTGTGAAGCTTGTTGCAGACTACATTTCGCAAAAATTGTTTGACCGGCCAAGCGACTTGGATATGAGAAGCGCGCTCGCGGATATTTTCACGCAAGGTGGCACTTTGCACGATGGACTGCGAGCAATGGCATTGCGCGGCATCTCCGAACAGTACACTCCACATTTTGTTCATGCGCGCGCGCAAATGAAAAAACAAATGCCATTGCCTGATGTCATTCGAAGTGGCGTGGATCGTTTCACTATCGTTGATGTTGGCGCTGAGCCACTTGCATTCGAAGATCATGTTTATGCACCGCTCACAAAATTTAGTCCTAGCCTCATTATAGGATTTGACCCAACGGACAAAAAAGCCCCACGCGTTGAGAAAGTAAAAAGTACCGAAGTTGGGCTCAAAAGTGAGGTTCATATTCTTCCCAATTTTATTGGTGATGGGAAGCCCGCAACGTTCCATCTGGCTCGCAAACAACCGACGTCATCTTTGCTAGAGCCTAATTTGCAATTAGCGCAAAATTTTTCATTCCTCGCACCCAATATCGAAACCATCGAAACCAGCGGGGTGCAAACCCGCACACTTGATGAAGCACTTGCAGATCAGGGGCTAGATGAAGAACCGATTGATTTTTTGAAGATTGATGTGCAGGGCAAGACGTCGGATGTATTGCAAGGGGCAGAAAAGAGCTTGCACCGCACACTTTTCTGCCAACTAGAGGTAGAGTTTTGTGAAGTTTACAAAGGCGAACTCATTTTTTCATATGTAGATCAAAAAATGCAGGCGCATGGGTTTTCCCTGCTCGATTTTCATGCGCTCGGACACCAGCGCTATGGTGCGTTTGATCCGTGTGTCGAAAAAACCTTTCATACAGGCCGTCTGTTATGGAGCGATTGCCTCTATGTCCGTTCGCTTGATCATCTTGAAGGGTTAAATGAAATGGAATTGCGCAAACTTGCGGTTATCTGTCATGAGCTTTATCAAAAATATGACGTTGCAGCCCACGCGCTTAAACACTTGTCAGATCGTATGGGTGGACCGGATTATCAACGTTATCTTGAATTCGACAAGCCTTAGTGCCCAATCCTGAAATTCAAATTTCCTGGGCCCATTTCTTGCTGTAAAGCGGGTACAGGCTTTCGAGGGTAACTTGCTTGCCGCTTTCAATGTCACAAACCGGCATTGATTTGATTAACTCCGCTTTCGCATCACCGCGGGTATAGGAGAGCTTGCCTGCTGCATCGCGGGAATCGCGGTGGCGGGCAGGCCATGCCTTTATCTCATCTATGCAAGACACAATGTTTCCAGCCAGGTCATCGCGCACGAAAAAGGCGTTTACACCATTTGTGTTGGTACCAATGAACGTAAAGCCCTTTTCCGCCGCGAGCTGGGTTATCGCTTTAAGTGAAGCGCCAAAATACTGCCCGCTGTGATGTGCTTTGAGGCGATCGAATGCCGGGTCATAAGGCACCGAAATCGCGTGGCGATCTCCGAACACACCATTTATCTCAACGATGAGAATGGCCGGGCGAACGCAGTCAATTGCCTGTAAAACCCAATAGTCATTGCCATCAATATCAATACTAAGAATTCCCAGCTCACCATCAAACCCATCTGTAGTGATGAGCTCGTTGATGTTCTCTGCTGTTATGAAGGCACTGCGCGCAACGAGATCGAATTTCCAGTGAATGGTTTGGCGACGTACATGTTCCATGTGTGCTGCATTGCCATCCATGACAAGCCCGCGCCAACCGCGATTTTGCAAGAGAAACCGGGTGTTGGCTTCGGCGTAGTTTTCAACTCCAAACTCCACAAACGAGCGATTGATATCGGGAAGATTGTGCACCAGCCATTCAATGATGCCATCTTCGCCCCACTGAGATGTGACGCGAAACTCAGCATCGGCGAGAGTGGGGAGGGTGGCGAGCTGGCGAACCTGAAACGAAGCAATCTGGCCTGTCAGAAATTGAGTTTGTTCAGCCACCTTTGTTTGAGCGGAGAATCCGCGTACCTGGGTGGATTGAACCTCGCTAAGCTTTACAAGTACTGGATTCAGGTATTTTTGGAATAAATTTTTCAAGTCACCCAACTGGCATAAATGGTTTAGAAAATTATTGTCGACTGTAGTTGGTGCAATGCAAAATGGTCATTCACCGAGTTTGGAATTGTAGCTGGCTTGCTGTGTAATGAAAACACCGGGATCAGAAAAATAAGACATAAGTTGTTGCACAAAAACAAAAAATTTTGCACTTATACGTCAGGATTTTTTTAACGATGTAAGTCATTTTATGAAACGAATTTTGTTGGGCCAGCTCGGGTCCAATGGCGATTGCCTTTACGCCACAACAATAGCTCGACAAATCAAACATGATTTTCCTGGTTGCCATCTGACATGGGCAATCTCTGATTTGTGCCGCGAAGTCATCAAAAACAACCCGCATGTTGATGAGGTGTGGGAAGTTGGCGTTGGAAAGTGGTTGAACATGCGAGAGACGTGGAAGACCTTTGAGCAAGAGGTTTGGCGCTCGGTTAAAACTGGCGAATATGATCATGTTTTCACAACGCAGATTTTTCCAAACCAGTTCTGCAATTATGATGGCACCGTGCGCCCCTCAATTTTTCGAAATTATCCCCGGCCCATAACCGTTCCGGTTGACCCGGTGATTGTGCTTACAGATGACGAAAAAGAAAAGGTCAGGGGTTGGTATCAGACCGCCGGATTAAACAATTTTGAAAAAGTGGTTTTGTTTGAATGTTCTTCAAAATCGGGCCAATCTTTTGTTACCCCGAGCTTGGCAGTAAAAATCGCAGAGAATGTGCTCACCAAAAATCCCGATATTGCCTTCGTTATCTCGACCCATGAAAAGGTGGGTACACAGCATCCGCAGATTTTTCATGGCGGCCATTTGTCCATGCGCGAAACCGCTGAGTTAACCCTGTACTGCGATCTTTTTGCCGGGTGCGGGAGTGGCCTGACTGTCGTTTCCACCAGTACCGCGGCCAAATCTCAATTGCCGAACCTTCAGATATTGAATGGGTCAACGTCCGTATACGCATCGTTCAAACATGATTTCGAGTTTTTTGACCTGCCGAGTGGTCATTTTCTGGAAACCACCGAGAGTGAACCGTCACTTCTTGCTGATACGATATTGTCGATGCTTGATGATGGAGTTGATGCGGCGCGTGAAAAATTTGGCGCGGAAATCGACGCTGAGTTCACGTGGTATCTCTCTGTGATTGAACGTTCATTGGTTCAAAGCGAGCAATATGTTGATGCTGCCCAATCGCTAGCCATTACGATCAACAGATATGGTGCAACTCGCGAGCTTGTGCGCTTTGCAGCTGAAAAGGTTCTTCCGTTCTGTGACCAAGACCAGCGTGCGCAATTCAAAGCTGGAAAGAAATCGATCAGCGAGCTCCGCGCCCTCGTGTAAGCCCATTCCTAGTTGGCAGATACCTTGTTTTCTATTATCCGTAATGTGGTTGCTCGGGCCAGTCTTCTGCATCTGGTGCGCTTGTGTCGGCCAGACCACGTGCAGTGGAGATAGGCATTTGACTGCGACTGGTGAAAGAGGGCTGATAGCTGAGGGAAATTGAAGTTGCAGCATCCAACCAGGCATCCAAGCTGAAGCGTTCATCGGCAATCTCAAAATAATCAAATCCAACTTGCTGCATAAATCCGAGTTGGTCGGGCAATAGATTTCCCGCCGCGCGCAGCTCGCCCTTGAAACCAAAATGAGTGCGAAGTTCGCGGGCCTGACTATAAGCACGCCCATCTGTGAAGGCTGGAAAGTCCAGTGTGACAAGTTGTAAACGCTGAAGATACGGCTCTAGTTCCGTAACCGGCAAATTATTCGGGAATGCGACCCCAAGCTGACCATCATGCAGCATCAAAGTTTTAAAATCCGATACCAGCCGTTCAAATGGAACAACGATATCGCCGCCTGAAGGAACAGGCTCACTAGTATCGAGAAAGGTCCATGGGTCGGCTTTAAATTCACGTTGATTAAGCAGCGGCATAGAGAGCCTCCTTAAATGGGCCGGCGCCAACGCGGCGATAGGCTTGCAAGAATGTTTCTTTGTCCATGCGTAATGCAATGTAGGTATCGACAATGGTTTCGATCGCGTCGGGCACTTCTTCGGCAGAAAATCCCGGCCCCAAAACGCCACCTACAGCACTATCGGTAGCAGAGCTGCCGCCGAGGGTGATTTGATAGAATTCAACGCCTTTTTTTTCCAGACCAAGGATGCCGATATGGCCCACATGGTGGTGACCGCAGGCATTGATACAGCCGGAAATATTTAATCTAAGCGGGCCAATCTCTGCTTGCCGGTCCGGATTTGAAAAACGTCTGCTGAGAGCTTGTGAAACCGGGATGGAGCGCGCCGTTGCGAGCGCACAATAATCCAGACCAGGGCACGAAATAATATCGCCGATCAAGCCAAGGTTGGCGGTACCCAAACCATTCGCCTGCAATACTTGCCAGATTTCGTGTAAATCTGACTGTCGCACATGGGGCAGAACCAGATTTTGGTGATGGCTGACCCTGATTTCGTCATTGCCGAAGCGTTCGGCAATGTCTGCAATCGTGCGCATTTGTGCCGCTGTCGCATCACCGGGAATACCCCCAACAGGTTTCACAGAGATATTTGCAATCGCGTAACCCGGCATTTGATGAGCCGAAACATTGGCACGAACCCAACGTGCGAATTCGCGGCCGCGCAATTTGTCTTGTTCAAATTCTGGCTGCACCATGGCCAGAACTTCGAAATTTGGGCCACCAAAATAAGCTTCGATGCGTTCCAACTCTCTGGCGTCGACTTCAATCCCGCTCCCCGGTTTGCGGGCATATTCTTCTTCTACCAGGTCGCGGAATTTTTCTGCGCCGGTTTCATGTACCAGTATCTTGATCCGGGCTTTATACTTGTTGTCGCGGCGGCCAAACAGGTTATAGACCCGGATGATAGCCTCCAGATATCCGAGCAATTCCGCTTCAGGCAGCCAGTCGCGCACGGTGACGCCGACCATCGGGGTTCGGCCTTGACCGCCACCAGCGATCACTTCCCATCCACGTTGACCGTGTTCGTTGAGATGCAGACGCAGCCCGATATCGTGAAATTTAACTGCGGCCCGATCATTTGGCGCGCCAGTTACTGCAATCTTGAACTTACGCGGCAGAAATGAAAATTCCGGATGCAGGGAAGACCATTGCCTAATGAGTTCCGCAACAGGACGCGGATCGGCCAATTCGTCCGCTGCAGCGCCAGCCCAGTGGTCCGCGGTAACATTACGGATGCAATTGCCCGACGTTTGAATGGCATGCATTTCAACTTTTGCCAGGTCTTCGAGGATCGCGGGCGTATCTTCCAAGGCAATCCAGTTAAACTGCATGTTCTGGCGCGTGGTGAAATGACCATATCCACGGTCGTATTTCTCGGAAATATCAGCCAGGGCTCGCATTTGTTGCGAGCTTAATGTGCCATACGGAATTGCGACACGAAGCATGTAGGCATGCAGTTGCAGATAAAGGCCATTCATCAACCGAAGCGGTTTGAATTCGTCTTCGCTGAGTTCGCCGCTGAGCCGACGCTCGGTTTGGCTGCGAAACTGGGATACCCGTTCGGCCACAAAACGGGCATCAAATTCATCGTAGCGATACATGGGGATTCTCCACTAGCAAGCCTGGATGGACACTTGGTCCGGCGGCACGGATGCGTTCGCGAATGTGGTCAGGGAGGATTTCGCCATCATCACGTTCCGCCCCAACAAGGTAGGCACCAGTGACGATGTTTGCGGCTTCAAAGTCTTCACCGCGTTTCGCAAGGGCAGATTGCGCATTTGCTTCTTGTGCCAGCGCGGCATCGTTAATATGACGCGTCCAGATGTTTGCGGCGCTCAGAAACACAACAAGGCCATCATTCAACCGGTTGGCGGTGAGTATTTTTCCAGTTTCTGACATCAAACGCTCCATGGATTTGTGTTAGGATTAGAACTTTCATAAGCAAGTGTTCGATTTGCGGAACACTTTATCTGTTCTCCGTGGTTTGATTTCAGATGTGAATTTCATTGATTTTTCGCCAAAAATGAGCGACTAATGCATTATTCACACAAACGAAATCAAAATCGTTCGTTTTAACGTACAACTGTTCTATTTAAGGAACGCTCGAATGTCAACGGGTGGTGGCCGCAAGGCTGGTCAAAAAAAAGAGAACGAAATGTCACCGGCGCTTGGTCAGACGATCCAACGGCTGCGCAAGGCATACAATATGTCGCTGGGAGAACTCTCTGCTCAATCTGGAGTGGCCAAATCTATCATCTCGCAAATTGAACGAAACGAAACCAATCCGACCATTGGCACGGTTTGGCGTTTGTCGAAGGCGCTCGATTCCTCGATTGACGAAGTTTTGAAAAGCAATGAAACGCCAAATATCCTGCTGCATCAAAAAACCGCCGGGGTGCCCATACTCACCAGCGAAGATGGCAAATGCCGCCTTGCAATTATTGGTGCGCTTGAAACTGTGGAATGGGTGCAATGGTATGATTTTCGCGCTGAACCAGGCGGTACCTTATCTTCCGAACCTCATCAGGCTGGCTGTGTGGAACATATCGCCGTTCTCGAAGGTGAGGTTGAAATTACGGTGAATGATGAAACCGTGACCGTTAAGGCAGGCGAAACCCTGCGCTTTAGAGGTGATCGCCCACACAGTTTACACAATGCCGGCAGCGTTCCAGCCCACGCCACAATGGTAGATATCCTACGCCTTACCGTGATTGATCAAAAAGCTTAACGGGCTAGGGTGCTCGAAATACTGACGAAGTAAAATTATTAGAAACTCTTCCTTGGATTTAGTCGGCCTTTGGAACACCTGTCGAAATGCCTGCCTTTAGCACATCGGGGTCGTAGGCTTCACGGCTGAAGATTTCATGCACCAAAGGGGCAAAATGCTCCAGCGTTTGTGTTTCATATTCCGGGTCAAATGAAGATTGATCCCAACGTTCGCAGAAATCCACGCAAGCCTGATAGTGTTGGTGGCCTTCAAACTTTTTCCGTTCTTCGCGATCCCAGCCATAATGATGAGCGTAATAGTACATTTGAAACACGCCATGATGGGCGACGACCCAAGAGCATTCCTCACGAACAAACGGGCGTATAATTTCAGCGGCAAAGCGGTCGTGGTTCTGGGGTGCCAGCCCATCTCCGATATCGTGCAGCAGAGCAGAGGCAACCCAGTCTGCATCGGCACCATCTCGTTCAGCGCGACTGGCCGATTGCAGACCATGCGTTAACCGGGAGATCTTATATCCCGCGAGGGTTTCCTGACCCTGTCGCTCAAGCTCGGCGATAAGGCGGTCGGCGGTTCCTTCGAGATAGGGCTCTTCCTGGCTCCGCAGAAATTCATATTCTTCCTTGGTGCCATTTTTCATCTGGGTGAAGGATACAGTGCGCATAGACATCTCCGTGAATCCGCTGGCAATTTGACGGCGCTGAGTATGACCCAAAGTTCAGCGCAGATATAGTGCGATAATATGGATCATTGTCTCAATTCATTGCAAACGCCCATGATGCATGGAAGAATTTGCTACAAAATGACAAGAAACGACACAAAATGAGAGTAGGAATGCGAAGAAATGACAGAGAATGACACAGAACGCGAGCCTCCAGGCATTGGGCCGCGTGATTGGAAAAGTCATCCAGCCTATGTTTCTCCGGAGTACAAATCTACTGTTTTGCGCGGGCCAACAAAACCGCTTGTGCCGATCACCCATTCACTCTCCGAGTTGACCGGCCCGGTATATGGCGCAGAATGTGTTGGTGAACTTGACCACGATCTAACCCGCAATGGCATTAAAGACGGTGAACCGCTTGGCGAGCGGATGATTGTCTCTGGTCGTGTGCTTGATGAGGCTGGCAGGCCGATCCGAAATACACTCGTTGAAGTGTGGCAGGCCAATGCAGCCGGGCGCTATATCCACTTGGTGGACCAGCACAACGCGCCGCTTGATCCCAATTTCTTTGGGGGCGGGCGCTGCGTTACCGATGATGAAGGGCGCTACAGGTTCTTAACGGTCAAACCCGGAGCTTATCCCTGGGGTAATCACCCCAATGCGTGGCGACCAAATCACATCCATTTTTCGCTGTTTGGACCATCAATTGCGACCCGGCTTGTTACTCAGATGTATTTTCCGGGCGATCCATTGCTCGAGCATGATCCGATCTTCCTTGGTACTCCAGAAATTGCTCGTAACAGGTTGATTTCAAAATTTTCTCTTGATGTGACCGAAGCTGATTTTGCACTTGGTTATATCTTTGACATTGTCTTGCGCGGCCCAGACCAAACCCCGATGGAGACGTGATATGAGCCATAAACAAACCCCATCCCAAACCGTCGGGCCTTACTTTGCTTATGGGTTGACGCCGGGCCAGTACAACTATCGATTTGCTGAAGTCGCCAGCGGTTCCATGGCCGATGATAAAGTGGCAGGCGAGCATATTCGCATCATCGGACAGGTGTTGGATGGCGAGGGCGTGCCCATAAACGACGCGATGATTGAGCTTTGGCAGGCCGATGCGACTGGCCGTTACGCTGGCGACAGCGATGTGCGCGCGAACACAGGATTTAGCGGGTTTGGCCGGTTTGGCACGGGCACTGATGAGGAAAACCGTTTCATCTTCGATACAGTTAAACCTGGATCGGTGGAAAATGGTGCAGCCCCACATGTAAGTATCATCGTGTTCATGCGCGGTATGCTGACCCATGCGTATACCAGGGCCTATTTCTCTGATGAAGTGGAGGCGAACGCTAATGACCCGGTTCTTAGCTCGGTGCCAGAAGGGCGCCGGGAAACATTGGTTGCGATGCGTAATGAAGAAGACGGAAACGTGACCTATCGCTTCGACATCCACATGCAGGGCGATGCAGAAACAGTGTTCTTTGACGTTTGAAAAATCATAAGCGATGAGATTTCACAATTTTTATCGGAAAATAGTCAGGTAATTTAGAGAAAAATTTAAAGAATATTTTCCTCTTTGTTCATTTTTATCTGTGAAAATCCAGTCTAAGTGCGAGGTGCGTGCGCGATGTACGTCCTCTAATATTGCGGCTGGGAAAAACGTGCAATCTAAACTTACCGTAGGAACGATCTATACAGATCACCGCAAAGGGTTGTTGTTCGCTGGTATTGGCGGACTGGCCTTCACCCTTGATGTGCCGTTGATCCGCCTGGCGGGCAGCGATGAGTGGACCGTGATGTTCGTTCGCGGGATAATGATTTTTCTGGTTCTTTTCGCCCATTGGGCGTGGACGCGGCGATACCGTGGCAACGTGCAACCTTTCGTAAATGGCTCGGAAGGATTGGTCGCATCGCTATTGTTTGTCGTTGCGAATTTCATGTTCATGTTCGCGGTCCATAACACATATGCCGCCAACGTCGTGTTTATGATGGCAATGAACCCGCTTTTTGCTGCTATTCTGTCTTGGGTATTTCTTGCTGAGAAGATTGAAAAACCAACGTGGATCGCGGCCGGACTGGCGATGTCGGGTGTTGTTATCATTGTGTTTGATGGCATTCAGCAAGGAAATTGGCTGGGTGACGCCGCGGCATTTGGCGTTTCCTTCCTGCTGGCATGTTCGCTGATTTGGATGCGGCGCAGCGGCAAGGATATGACGTATGCGCCCGGATTTGGCAGCTTGATGGCGGCAATGCTCGCGTGGGGAATGGCCAAACCGCTTTCGCTCGATTTTGAACAGTTTACCTATCTCGGGATGAACGGCTTGCTGTTTATGCCATTGTCATTTGCACTTATCGCCATGGCGACCCGGTATATCAGGGCACCCGAAATCGCGCTCTTTC
>CAJQND010000399.1 GCA_905479595.1 uncultured Hyphomicrobiales bacterium | reverse complement strand
GCCTCACATGGCCGGGTACTTCATTGTACGCAAAGTAGATCACCATGCCGACATACAGAGACGATCTTAGTGACCTTGCGCTTTGGCCGCCATGCAGGCAGCTTGCGGCACGGTTTTGCATTCCACCAGCGTAATCGTGAGCAGCGACGGTGTCTTGGGCAAAGCTGGCAAATGGCGCAGCCGTTTAGCGGCCTTGCTGCTGCTGGCGGTGGCTGGCGCATTGGCGCAGCGCGAGGGTCTATCGATCTTGCAGGCCAGCGATTTGGCGCTTGGCACCGGACTACAAATGTGGCCGGCATTGTTGGGTGTGTGTTTTCTACCCTGGTTCACCAAACAGGGGATAGCGGCCGGGCTGGTAATCGGATTAGCCTGCACCTTTGGGCTTGTTGCAATGGAGCTGCAAGGCACGCCGTCTTTATGGGACGTTCATGCAGGTGTATGGGGTTTAGTGGTCAATTTTACAGCTACTGTTGTGGTTTCTGCGCTGTCGCAAGGCGGTGACACGCGTTCGCATCGAATGCGCTTTCATGAAGTTTTGGGGCAAGGAAAACGACTTGGACCAATGGTCTTGATTGTTCCGCTCGTTTGGCTTTTCTTTGCCGCGGGGCCTGGCGCTATGATTGGCAATACGGTGTTTGGTAATCCCAACGATGCCGCAAGTTGGCTGTTCTCCATGCCATCCATTTGGATATGGCAGTTGATGTGGTGGGGAATTGGCGTTCTTGTAGTGTGGTATCTGGTTGCCAAGTTTGATGTAGCTGAAGCAGAGGAATTTTTAAAATGACAACAAAGAAAACGGAAACGCCTTTGGATGAAGCCCTTTATTCACTGGATTTCGATGATGTGCCGAAAGAGGTGGAGGCGCGCGCGTTCGCATCCGGCGATTACCCCTATGACAAGAAGCTCAAGCGAGACGAATATGAAGAAGAGCTTGAAGAGTTGCAGATTGAGCTGGTGAAGGTGCAGAAATGGGTGGTTGAAAAGAACAAACGCATTGTGGTGATTTTTGAAGGCCGTGATGCGGCTGGCAAAGGCGGCACGATCAAGCGTTTTGTAGAACATTTAAATCCACGCAATACCAATCTTGTTGCCTTGTCAAAACCAACCGAAACCGAACGTGGTGAATGGTACTTCCAGCGCTATATCCAGCACCTGCCAACGGCGGGCCAGTTCACACTTTTTGACCGCTCTTGGTACAACCGAGCCGGCGTAGAACGGGTGATGGGTTTTTGCTCGCAGGAACAGGTCTTTCAGTTTTTCCGAGAAGTTCCGCGTTTTGAAGAAATGTTGGTGCGTGATGACATTGAACTGGTCAAATTCTGGCTCACCATTGGCCGTGAGGCGCAACTCGACAGGTTTTACGCCCGCAAGAACGATCCATTGAAAACCTGGAAACTCTCACCAATTGACTATAAATCCCTACCCAAATGGCACGAATATACCGAAGCCATCCGCGATATGTTCGGCCACACCCACACTGACGACGCGCCTTGGACAGTGATCAAATCCAACGACAAACGCCGGGCGCGGCTCAATGCCTTGCGGGTGTTTCTGTCACGTCTGGATTACGATGGCAAAGACCCCAAACGCATTCCGGCACCAGACAAGAAAATTGTCGGCTCCGGACTGGATTATATTTAAATTTTTCGGCGAAGCAAAATAGCCGAATTAGATAGTTCGCCGTCGATTTGGATGTTTTTGCCGGTGATGTAACTCACGTGGGTTGAGCAGAAGGCCTTTGCGGCTTTCAGGCAAAATAAAAGCCCGGCTTGTGGGAACCGGGCTCTTATCAGAATAAAAGATTAGTTTAGGCTTCGACGGCCTTTTTGGGGGAGCGGTCCGCCATGAATTTTTCAAACTCTTCGCGGTCACGGCTCTGGCGCAGATGCTCAACAAAGTCGTTGAATGCGTTTTGCTCTTCTTCAAGGCGCTTCAGAGTTTCGCGCTTGTAGCTATCAAAAGCAGAGTTTCCACTATGGGGCGTGCGGATACGGTCCACTACGTCCTTGGCAGCGGTGTCAACACTTCCGCCCCATAATATGTAACCAAGCACGGCCAATCCAAGCGGCCACCACACCATAAAACCAAGAACCATCGCAGCGATACTCAGAGGGGTCCAGCGTTTAACAGTCGTCTTCATCAATACCTCCCGGTTGTTCATATAAATTTGATATGGGAGTGGGGCTGGATTTTTCAAGTGGTCCGCATTTGCAATCGGAGCTTTACAATATGTAGATGGTAGGTAAACATTGCTGACCTAATTATATTTAACCCGGTATGCCTCTGTCATGCTCCAGTTTTACCTGCCGCTTATAACGTTTGTGCTGGTTGCCTCGTTCACACCGGGGCCAAATACGCTCATGCTGGCAGCATCAGGTGCAAATTTCGGGCTTCGTGCATCGCTACCACATATCCTGGGCATCCAGTTCGGATTTCCGGTAATGCTTTTGGCAATTGGCCTTGGGTTTGGCGAGGTTTTTCATCTTTATCCTGAACTGCATACAGGTCTTAGATGGGCAGGAACGGCGTGTATTTTGTTCTTTGCCTGGAAAATCGCGAATGCTGGAAATCCTAATGAGAACAAGAATAAGAGCGGTCAAACGGGCAAGCCGTTCACGTTTGTTCAGGCCGCTCTGTTTCAGTGGCTCAATCCAAAGGCATGGGTGATGGGCATGGGAGCGCTCACGACATATACGACAATCG
>CAJQND010000398.1 GCA_905479595.1 uncultured Hyphomicrobiales bacterium | reverse complement strand
GGACGCGAACCTTGATTGATAACATAGTGCAACACATCCAGCGGACGGAACAGCCGCAAGGCGCGGGTTGAGTAGACCCTTTCTGCTTCGCCATCCAGGCGGCCATAAAACCCTTCTTTGGCAAAAAGCCTGCCATAAAGCCGGAAACTTTTGCTTTCGGGCCGCTTTGCAAAAAGCTTCATAAGCTCTTCAGAAAAGACCCCGAAAAATATCCCGTAGGGCGAAGTGTTTGCGCGCAAGAGGTCATATCGCAATCCGGATTCATCGCCAACTGGCGCCGTTCCTGGCCAAAAACCACTACCCGCCTTGCGCTGCAATGTAAGTGCTTTGCCTTTTTCTCCGTCCACTCCTGCTGGAATTTTCGACTTGCGGCCAAGCGCGATCTTGTTGAAATGGGTGCGAAATCCTGTAGCGCCATCTGACACTTTGCGGGCAAAAAAGGCACGCTCCGCTTCCACTGCTGAAATCGCTCCATCATGCAAAACAATTGGCAAACCAGCGTGATTGAAATGGTAGAATGTCAGGCTCCGGCTTTCGATGTTTTCTGGTTTTGCAACCATACGCACAAGCGTTTGAAAAAACGATTCATCTGGAATCCAGGTGTGTTTGAAATATTTTTCGATCTCCGGGCAGGTTTCAAGCACGCCAAGAATGGCTTCAGCAGTTTCCCGGGACAAACACCACCATTGCGCTCCGAGGCTGAGTTCGAGCTCTTTTGGTGTTTTTTGTTTAATTCCAAGCAAACGCTGGGCTTTCCATGAAAGACCAAAAAGTCTTTTATGGCTTTGGAAATTAAAAAAGTGGCGGTAGTCAAAGCGCTGCTTCTCAAACCCGCCCTTGGTCCATTTGTGATTGCCGGATAGTGGATAGGTTTCGATGAAATCGCGGCCGGGATTTTGTTGCAAATAGGCCTGAAAAGTCTTTAAGCTTTTAACAGGAAAGCAGTTTCCGCTCAGCAAAATAAAATGACTGGCCTCTGCGTCTCTTGCCAGCGCTGAACGCAACAAATCAAGGGTGGCCGAAACAAGAGAGAACTCTCCCCACGCACAAGCTTTGCGGTTTTCCAGCATGGTAACATTTTGTGGCGCATCCAGCCCTTCGATGAACTGGTCGATCCCCGATCTTGAACATTTGGCATCCAAATGAATACTCATTGGCAGACCGCTGGTAGACAGACAGCTCAAGAGGTCCTTGAGGCCCGGATTAAGCTGGTGGCAGAGGATTAAGGCATGAACGCTCATAGCCAGTACCCTCGCGCCATAAGGCCAAGCTCGCAGAGTTGTTCCGCATTTTTGTAACGGGTGGAGATACCGGGCACGTATAAGGAAAGCCCCATCTTCTCATCATATTTTTTGTATTCGCGCCCACCCATGTAGTGTTCCTTGAGGACGTCTGGATCACTGGCTTTAGTGGAGAGCAGGTGCAGGAACTTGTAATGCATGAGAACCGCGCTGGGGTGGCCGCGCTCCGCCATGGTTCGGTTGTTTAAGGCTTTGATGTTGATCGTATGGGTGGAGCTGACATAGGCGTAGTGGCGCTTCCAGAAGACCAATGGCGTCTTGTTAAGCGCCGGGGCCTGTTCAGGGTTATCAGCAAACATTTCGCGCATGCGAGGCCCGCCTTGCACAAAAACGCCACCGGTTTTCCGCTTTCCGGTTTGCACATATCCAACAGGATCAAAATACGGGGCGGCAGCAAAGATATCGTCGCCTGGCGCGTAATTTGTCGCCGCGATAGGTTTGTCAGAATAGCAATCCAGCATGATGGTGTGCAGGCACTTGATTTGTTCGCTGCCAAGGAATTCTATTAAATCCTTTAAACTTCGCGCGTCTCCATGGGGATGGACCAGGAACTCATCTGGATCAATTGTGAGGCACCAATGTCCAGTTCCATAGCGCCGCAGCAATGTATTGACCCAGTGCAGGCCAAAATTCGCATTCTTGTAACTGGTGGTGGTTTTCCAAACCGAGCAATCCTGCTGGTTCTTCACCTGATCAAAAAATCCGTCCGATGAATCGTTGTCCACAAACAGAAAATGACCGACCCCCCGGTTTCGATAGTATTCCAGGAAATACGGAATCCGCGCAGCCTCGTCCTTCAAACAGACAAAGGCAAGAATATCGCCGCGCTGAATATTTTTGGCATTATTCTGGATATTCTTCATCTGCCATTGGGAAAGCCATGCATGGACATGAGGTTTGTAGGTTTTTAGAAACTTCAACAGATTGGACTTTTTTGACATGGCCGTTTTCAACAATTTCTCAAAATACATGTCTCAAGATCGAGATTTAAATTATGCACACTTCGCAACCTGGTACGTTAGCGGTCGATGTGCGAAAACAGCACAACTCCAGCTTTAGAATGATGTTGGTCATAGTGAAAATCTAATTCGTGAAACCTCTCGAAAAGCGACTTCATCCCTCTTCTGCCGAGCTGACGTTGATGGGTTTCAATATACACTTTTTTCACCCCAGTGAGCGTGGCTTTCTTGAACAGTTCCAACTCACCGCCTTCAATATCGCACACTATCATTGATGGTTTCAGATCAACTAACACCCGATTAAAATCGTCTACGTTGATTTTTACCATTTTCTTGCACCCTTGAATTGGCGCAAGTGACGAGGCCCAGAAATGCTCGTGCACATAAAAATCAACTTGTGAAGTTCTGGGCTTAACCGCGACAACACCATTCCTGATTTCATATTTGGATGCCTCGATATCATTATTTTCAAGCGTTTCGATGATGATCGGGATCAAATCTGGGTTTGCCTCATATGAGATAACCTTTTTGACCAACGCATTCTTTGCGATAACGCATGTCACAAAGCCAATGCCTGCCCCAAGCTC
>CAJQND010000397.1 GCA_905479595.1 uncultured Hyphomicrobiales bacterium | reverse complement strand
CAAACTCTTCGGAATAATAGTCAACATTTTCCTGAGCGAATTCGCCGACAGACGCCTCAAGTGATTTGGGGCCTGCTTCGAGACCTGTATCAGTCATGCCTTGCCTCCCTGGATGCCCTTCAGCAATGTTGATTTATTAATGACTCCAACATCCTTTCCCTTGTCATTCTGGATGACAATCGGCTGCTCGGTTGTCGTTGCGATATCTATCAATTGATCGAGGTCAGTGCCGTGATGAGCTCGTGGGCTTTTCGCCAAATTCTCTCCGCGGGCCGGTTTGTACTTGGCAATTTTTTCCATAATTGAATGCGCAAACACCAATTTAAGTTTGGAAATGCCTTCAACAAAGTCTCTTACATAATCATCGGCGGGCTTGGTGACGATATCTTCCGGCGTACCAATTTGCACAATCCGGCCATCCTTCATAATGGCGATACGATTACCAATGCGAATAGCCTCGTCGAGATCATGAGTAATGAAAACGGTGGTTTTATTAAGCTCGGCAGACAACCCCATAAACTGGTCTTGCAATTGCCGGCGAATGAGAGGGTCGAGAGCAGAAAATGGCTCGTCCATCAAAAGAACTTCGGGGTCAGACGCCAATGCACGGGCCAGACCAACCCGCTGTTGCATGCCGCCTGAAAGCTCACTTGGGAACCTGTCTTCATATCCATCCAGGTTGACCATGTTCAGGCAACGTTGTGAGATTTCCCAGCGTTTAGATTTAGGCTCGCCTCTGACCTGCAACGGAAAACCAACATTGTCGCGCACCGTGCGGTGAGGCAGCAGGGCCATATGTTGGAAAACCATGCCAATATGGCGCGCGCGCATCTCGCGAAGATCATCAGCACCAAGCGAGCGCATATCTTTGCCAAGAACGGAAATTTTGCCGGATGTGGGTTCAATTAGGCGATTAAGGTGGCGCACCATGGTTGATTTGCCCGAACCCGATAGCCCCATGACGCAGAAAATTTCACCGCGCTTAACTTCAAAGGAACAATCAGCGATACCAACTACGCAGCCAAATTCTGAAAGAACTTCAGGTTTACCCAAATTCCGGCTTTCAATCGCCGCCATGGCTTTATCTGTATCATCGCCAAAAATTTTCCAAACATTCTCTAAAACAATTACATTCTCTTCCACCGCAACTACCCCCCGATAATTTTTTCGAACATTTGGCCGTTCTTAGGTGCAGTTCATTGTGGGCGGGAGCGGCGTCGCCACTCCCGCCTCTAGAATTGCGCACTAGCTTATTTGAGCCAGCTGTCGACCATAGCTGAGTTTTCGCTAACCCATTTCTTGGCAAACTCTGCCGGGTCTTTCTTCTCGACGACCAAAGCGTAAGTCATCGCAGAAACAACATCGGTATCTAATTTGACCTGCGACAACAATTTTGCGGCAGCAGGCTGGGCACCTTCAAGTTTTGTAGCATAGTGGATGTGAAGGTATGCAGTGTTCCAGGCAACTGCTGCATTGGATTTTTCAAGCCATTCTGGATCGTCTGTTGGCTGGATAACTTTCCATTTTGCTTCATCATATGCTGGCTCTTTCAAGATGACCAAATCATGCAAAGCAAACATGTGGTGCGGGGTGTAGCAGAAAAATACGATATTTTTCTTTTGCGCAACCGCGTTATCGACTTCCGCCAGAGCCAAAGTCTCATCCATTTCCTTCAACTTCATCGTTTCAGAAAAGCCGTAGGATTTCGCGCGGATTTTTTCGACATTTGTAGAGGCCCACCCGGCGGCTCCAATCCAAATCTCGCCTTGACCATCGCCGTCACTGTCGAAATTTTTGGCCATGTCAGGGTTAGACAATTCAGATAATTCTTTGATGCCGGTACGTTCAGCGGTTCCCTTGGTGACACACATTGCCTGGTCACCAGCAACCCCATTGGGATTCATTTTGACGGATTTTTTCTCTTTTACAAACTTGTTGTTCAGGTTGACCTGGTTCGGCATCCATACTTCTGGGTGCACATGCATCGCGCCGGAATCCATCGCTTCAAAAACAACCGGATTTGTGCCGTTCTGAAGTTCGACTTCGAGGCCAAGGTTGTCTTCAATCACCACCTTGAGAACATGCGCGGTGACGCGAACAGATGGCCAGTTTGGCACACCAATAACAACGTCTGCGGCCTGCGCTGCACCGCCAAATGAAAGGCCTGTAACAACACACGCCCCAGCCAGTAATTTTGAAATATTCATATTTGGGTTACTCCTCTTTCTCCCTAGGGATTTGCTTTTTTGCTTGTCGTTCTCATTATTTTTTCCAGCTTATATTGCCAGATTTAGATTTTCTTGGGTCAAAAGTTCATTTTTTGTCGTCCAGCATGATCGCACTCGCCATGGCCTCTGCCAAAACTCGTGCGATAGTCGCGCAATCAGCCTGAGACAGCCCCAAAGGCAATCGAATGTCACAAAGCGATTTCAATACTGCGTCCGCGATCGGAACATGTCCCACCGCATCAATATAGCGCCAATGATCGTGCCGGCTTGTAAATCCAATGGGCTGTTCATTGCCAAACCATTTTACATGAACCCCGTGCGTATCGGCTTCTTGCAAGAAATGCTTGATTTGAGCTTCCGCGATGCCTTCAAACATAAATTGAAGAGAGCTTGGCACAAACTCTTCAGCTAGAGGTCGAACGGGCAATCGGATATGAGGGACTTCAACGAGATCATTGGCAAGCCAGGCGTATATTTGACGCCATTCATCATTTCGTTGCGTAAGTTGGCGGAGTTGCGGACGCAATACCGCCGCAACAAGGCTGGACATCCGCATTGAGCAATTTGGCATATCGAAACGATGCCGGTCGAACACATCTAACGCTGGCCGGGCCCGATGCTGGGCATAAAGCATGTAGCTGCCAGACAGCAATATTGCGCGCGCTGCGATGTCTTCATCATCGGTGACCAGTAATCCACCTTCACCGGAGTTGATATGCTTGAACGTTTGCGTGCTGAAGCAGGCAACTCCACCAAAGGTGCCGGTGAGTTTTCCGTTCCACCCTGCCCCCATCGTATGGGCGCAATCTTCAATTACAGCGATGTCGAATTCGCTACACACAGCCATGACTTTTTCCATGTCTGGGATATGGCCTCGCATATATGAAAGCATCAAAAATTTTGCGTCACTCTCCGCCGCCTTGAGCGTTAAATCATCAAGGTCGATAACTGTACGCTCAGTAATATCAACCAGGACCGGCACACCTCCAGCATGAGCGATTGCACCAGGAACTGGTGCCAGCGTAAAAGCGTTTGTCAGTACCTTGTCGCCAGGCTGAACCCCGGCTGCTCTTAAGGCTATAAAAAGGGCACATCCACCAGAATTCACACCGACGCAAAATTTCCGCCCCAAATAGGCAGCAAACTCTTCTTCGAGCAGTGCTGCCTCAGGAAGCGAGCCACGATCTTCGCCATAGCGGAAAAGACGGCCATCATTCATTAAATTCACGGCTGCCTGAATGGAATCTTCTGGAAGAGGATCAGGAGCACTTAAGTCGCCCGGGAAATGCGTTCTATGCGAGGTTTCCGTCAACAGATCAGAAATACTCAAAAAACAACTCCTCAGTCCTGCGTTGCACAGGTGAGCTGATACATGCCTTTACCCGAATCAATGTTGTCCAACACAAACTGGAACCAGCCATACCAGGCTCTTCTCCCCCATGGTGCTCGTAAGAGCGCGCCTTTTCTGCTTCATTTAGAGTTGGCAAATTTTGCAAGCGCTTTCAAAATTTAAACATTTTCGAACGTACAGAGTCAAGTTTGAGTATTCACACAATTTTTAAAAGTAACAAAAATCGTCAAAACCATTGCAAAAAGTCTCATTTTATGTGGATTTAGTTAGGCTTTGAAATTTAAAAATATGAGCATCAACAGGTTATGGATTCTGAAAGCGCTCTCAATATTTCCATTGAGCAGAGAGTTACTCTGAAAGATGTTGCACGTGCAGCGGATGTGTCAGCAGCCACCGTATCGCGTTTTATCAACACTCCAGTTGCAGTACGTACGGACAAGCGCCAACGTATTGAAGACGCTATAAAAACATTGGGGTATGTGCCCCACGGCGCCGCGCAAGCCTTGGCCTCGCGCCGTTCACGGATGATCGGTGCAATTTTTCCGTCCATCGACAACACGTTGTTTGGATGTGCTCTTGAGGTATTTCAGCACCATGCGTCGGCAGCCGACTATACGGTTGTTGTTGCGTCTTCTGAATACGACCCCGAACTGGAGACACGCCAGGTGCGTAGACTTTTGCGGAGCGGCGTCGATGCATTGCTTCTCGTCGGCGTCGAAAGATCACCTGAAGTCTATAATCTGATCACCGCGCGAAAAATCCCTTACGTAACGCTATGGCGATCAGGTGGTGACATTCTGCACCCGTGCGTGGGATTCGACAATGTCGCTGCCACTGAACACTTGACCGATTATCTCATCGGCCTTGGTCACAAAAGGTTCGGTGTTTTTTCTGGCCTTTTGAAACATAATGATAGGGCGCAAGACCGCGTTTCTGGTGTTTATAAAAGTTTGGAAAATCATGGTATCAGCGCAGAAAATGCCACCATTCTCGAACGTCAATTTGGAGTTGACGAGGGCCGCGAAATGTTTCGGCAGATAACTTCCAACCGCAATCCGCCAACAGCAATTATTTGTGGGTCTGAGCCCTTTGCATATGGAGCTATTTTTGAAGCCGCCGAAATGGGAATTGACGTCCCCGGCGAGATTTCAATTGCCGGCTTTGACGATCTATGGCTTTCCTCGCAAATCAAACCATCTCTCACGACCATACGCACCCCCCAGCGGGAAATGGCTGAGCGCGCAGCCCGCTACTTGCTGGCCCGGCTCAGTGGCGAACAGGTCGCTGCGCCGCGCCCGCTTGAGATAGATCTGATTATCCGCAACTCCACCGGCACCGCTCCCACCGATCTAAGATCTTACGAGGAGGTAGTCAGGATCGTAAAGGCATTCTGAGCAAACCTTGGCTTCATAAAACTGGCCAAGCATCTGCACTGAAAAGCGTGTCCCCAAGTTTGCATGGTCAGGTTTTACAAAAGCCATTGCCAGATTTTTGCCGACCCGGTGACCCCACCCTGCTGAAGTGATGGTTCCGATGACTTTGCCGTCTGCCAATACTGAGTCACCAGAGTGAGCTGGCCCA
Organism: uncultured Hyphomicrobiales bacterium; assembly: GCA_905479595.1. Classification (GTDB taxonomy): domain Bacteria; phylum Pseudomonadota; class Alphaproteobacteria; order Rhizobiales; family CAJQND01; genus CAJQND01. The sequence continues at coordinate 1,723 of CAJQND010000397.1, read as the reverse complement.
TCGCGGGTTTCAATTTCAATAGACACAAATTTGCGTCGCGGGCCCTGAGCAATCATTTCTTCCAACGCGGTCTTGCCAAGATAGTCTTTGTCCCGCCGCACAAACCTCTCAAGCCCAGATTCAAGCGGGTTAAATTCGGTAATCAGGTCGGCCTTCCAATGACGATAACCTTTTTCAAGCCGCATGCTTTCAGCTGCATAAAGTCAAACTGCCCAAGGCCAAATTCCACTCCTGCTGTCATCAGTGTTTCATAGACAAAAGCCAGATGCTCGTTTGAAACATGCAGTTCCCAAGCAAGTTCACCTGAAAAACTAACCGAAATGGCAATGGCAGCCGTGCCTGCGATTTCACAACTTTGGACCGCAAGCCAGGGAAACGCCTCTTTCGACCAGTCGGTAGAAGGCGCTGATTTTTGCAGAATATCGCGCGACTTTGGTCCAGCAAGCACCAAGGCAGTATGACTATTGGTAAGGGATTTGATCTCTATAGAGCCGTCACCAGGCAAATGCCCGTTCAACCAGTCCATATCGTGATATTCAGCTGCTGCAGCAGAACCATACCAGATGGTCCGATCATCAATGACCGAAAGCGTCGCTTCTGCTTTCACGTTTCCATAGTCATTCAAGAGGTAAACAAGCCCTACCTTGCCTGCATTTATCGGTACTTTTGAGCAAGTAAGCCCATCCAACCATTCACGAACCCCCTCACCGGAAATTTCAAACCGGTTAAATCCGGAAACCTCCATGAGGCCAGCGTGGTTTTGGACAGTCTCGACTTCTTTCGCGACGTACTTATGGAAGTTCGCGAAGCGAAAAGTATGATCCTCTACGAACTCAGGAGAAGGCTTGAAAAAAGACACACGTTCCCATCCGTTTACAACAGCAAACGCGGCATTAGCACCTTGGAGTACGGGATATAGCGGGGTTGTTTTGGCAGGTCGCCCGGCTGGTCGATGCTCATGTGGCATATGAAACCGGAATTCATTTTGATAGTCTTCAATCGCCTTGAGCGCGGTAAATTTGGTGTCCGCATATTGGGTAAACCGCCGCGGATCAAGGCACCAGGTATCCCACTCACTCTCGCCATGGGCGATGAGTTCAGCCAATATTTTGCCGTGCCCGCCGCCCTCACCCAGGCCCGCACGCAATCCAATAATACAATAGGCGTTTCGTTTGCCCGGGATTTGTCCAACCAGCGGCATGCCATCGGCCGAATAGGTGATGGGTCCATTGATAACAGTGTGAATTCCTGCTTCGGTCAGGCACGGCAGCCGTTCGAACACCCGCTCCATATTGTCCAGGCAACGATCCAGATCATTTGGACAGAGCGCGTTTGTAAAATCAGGGTCAATCCCGTCCAGCCCCCAGGTTCTGCATCCTTGTTCGTAAATTCCGACAAGCAGACCCATCTTCTCCTGGCGGGAGTAAAAATCGTCAATCGGGTCGCGGATCAGTGGCACCCTGTAGTCAAGAGCTTCAAGTTCCGCAATTGGGTCGGTGAGAAAGTATTGATGTTCCATAGAAACAACAGGATGTTCCACCCCCATCATTGCGCCAATTTCGTTCACCCGGTATCCCGATGCATTCACAACAATCTCACAGGTAATATCGCCGTTCTTTGTGTGAACGATCCATTCGCCCGTCGGCTTTTGTGAGAGTTCTAACACCGGATTATGCCGGTAAATCTTGGCACCTGCATTCCGGGCGCGGCGGGCGAGAGCTTG
>CAJQND010000396.1 GCA_905479595.1 uncultured Hyphomicrobiales bacterium | reverse complement strand
GTTGGTCGCAACCCGTGCCATCTGCGCGGATCGAAGCGGCAGCACGCACTGTAACCACTCCAAGTCCGTCGCAAGAAATTGCATCCAGGCAGCGTATCGAGATCAGACCGCTCTCGGCAAGCGGAGACCCTGTGGTTTTGGTGGCCGGCACCCTTGATACCAAAGGCGAGGAACTCCGGTTCATCCGCGATATCCTGCGCGACCAGGGTGTGCGCACCAAACTGGTTGATCTTTCCACAAGCGGTAAACCTTCCGGGGCTGAAGTGCCACCCCAACAGATTGCTCTGCACCATCCACGTGGCCCAAGCGGGGTGTTTACAGGTGACAGGGGAAGCTCGGTTGCCGCGATGGCAGACGCCTTTGAACGCTGGACAGCGCGCCAGGGATCAATCGCTGGCATAATTTCAGCAGGCGGGTCTGGCGGCTCGTCACTGGTCGCACCGGCAATGCGCTCTTTACCCGTTGGCGTTCCTAAAGTGCTGATCTCCACCGTGGCTTCCGGGAATGTGAGAGATTATGTCGGACCTGCCGACATCATGATGATGTATTCTGTCACCGACGTTCAGGGGCTCAACCGAATTTCCCGACAGGTACTTGCCAATGGTGCGCATGCAATCGCTGGCATGGTTGCTGCACGGAAACTGCAGACCCCGGAAACGGGCGACAGCGACCTGCCGGCAGTTGGGCTAACCATGTTTGGGGTCACTACCCCGTGTGTTCAGCAAATTACGGCCGCGCTCAAGGAAGATTTTGATTGCCTGGTTTTTCACGCCACCGGCGTTGGCGGACAGTCCATGGAAAAATTGGTAGATTCGGGAATGCTTTCCGGGGTGATCGACATCACCACAACAGAAATCTGTGACATGCTCATGGGAGGCGTGTTCCCTGCCAACGAAGACCGGTTTGGCGCAATGATCCGCTCCGAAATGCCCTATATTGGCGGGTGTGGCGCTCTCGACATGGTGAATTTTGACGCACCCGGATCGGTGCCGGAAAAGTATGCCGGGCGGAATTTCTATGAACACAACCCACAAGTGACCTTGATGCGCACCACGCCTGATGAAAACGAACAGGTGGGCAAATGGATTGGTGCCAGACTTAATGAAATGCAAGGGCAGGTGCGCTTCTTCCTTCCCGAAGGTGGAGTGTCGCTGCTCGATGCCCCTGGCCAGCCATTCCATGACCCGCAAGCCGATGAAGCTTTGTTCAGCGCCCTTGAACTAACGGTTCGCCAGACAGCATCGCGCCAGCTTATTCGGCTGCCCTATAATATCAATGATCAGCAATTCACCGATGCAGTGGTTGACGCCTTTCGCTCTTTACATGGCGGACGCACCGGACGCAGACAGGCAAGGAGATAGTCATGCCGCAATTCGAACGCGCAAAACTGGTAGAAAAATTCCAGGCCATGGTAGCAGCTGGAGAGCCAATCATTGGCGGCGGTGCAGGCACCGGTTTATCGGCCAAGTGCGAAGAAGAAGGTGGCATTGACCTAATTGTCATTTACAATTCAGGGCGCTACCGCATGGCGGGGCGCGGATCGTTGGCCGGAATGCTGGCTTACGGAGATGCAAATGCCATCGTTATGGAAATGGCCTCCGAAGTATTACCTGTGGTCAAGCACACGCCTGTTCTGGCGGGGGTAAATGGCACTGACCCGTTCCGGCAGTTCGGGCCATTTCTTGATCAGCTTAAGGCTATCGGATTTTCTGGCGTGCAGAATTTCCCAACCGTGGGGCTGATTGACGGAAACTTCCGATACAATCTCGAAGAAACCGGAATGTCTTATGGGCTTGAAGTCGACATGATCGCCCTTGCCCATAGCAAGGATATGCTGACGACGCCTTATGTATTCAGTGAAGACGATGCAACGGCAATGGCAAAAGCTGGCGGGGATATCATTGTTTGTCACCTCGGTTTAACCACAGGCGGGTCCATCGGCGCTGAAACCGCGCAGAAGCTGGAAGACTGTCCAGCACTTGTTGACGCGTGGGCGGAAGCTGCGCTGAGGGTCAACAAAGACGCCATCATTTTGGTGCATGGCGGGCCGGTGGCCGAACCTGCAGATGCGGAATACGTGCTCAACAACACACAAAATTGTCATGGGTTTTACGGCGCGTCCTCAATGGAACGCCTGCCGGTAGAAGGTGCGCTTACAGCGCAAACGCAGAAATTTAAACAGATCAGCAAAAGCTGATCGCAAAGAAGAAAGTTCAGGCCGTCTGGGCGGTTTGAAAAACGGGAGGTTTTAGTTATGTCGGGCCAACTGATCGGAACGCTTATTCTCTGGTTAATTGTCGCGGTCATTGTCATTGCGATCATCGTCTATTTGGTTAACTGGCTCTACCACCGCTCTTCCAAAGAGGTGTCATTTGTCAGAACCGGACTGTTCGGCGAGCGGGTCGTGATCGATGGCGGTGCGTTTGTATTGCCCATTATTCATGAGATCACACCGGTGAATATGAATGTACTGCAAATGGAAGTGGTGCGTGAAAAAGACGACGCCCTGATCACCAAAGACCGGATGCGAGTGGATGTGGACGCCGACTTTTATGTACGTGTTGCCCCCATCCGAGAGGCGGTCTCTATTGCTGCAGCTACCTTGGGCCGCCGGACCATGGAGCAGCAACGTTTGCATGCCCTGCTATCAGGTAAATTCGTTTCTGCATTGCGTTCCGTCGCTGCGGAAATGAGCCTGGAAGAAATGCACGAACAGCGCGGTGAATATGTGTCTCGCGTAAAAGCCGCCGCCATGGAAGCACTGGCTCAGAACGGATTGGAACTTGAATCTGTCGCCATCACCGATATCGACCAGACCGATCTTGAATACTTCAACCCGTCAAACCGTTTCGACGCCGAAGGTCTTACCAAGCTGATCGAGGACATCGAAGAGCGCCGCAAAGTGCGTAACGATATCGAACAAGACTCAATGATCCGCATCCGCACCCGCAATCTTGAGGCGGAAAAACAGGCCCTGGATATCGAGCGCGAAAGCGAAACCGCGCGATTGGATCAGGAACGTGAAGTTGAAATCCGCCGGGCCGCACAGCGCGCAGAACTCGCGCGCGAACGTGCAGAACGTGAGACCGAGGCCGAGCAGGCACAAATCATTGCCCGCGAGGAGATTGAGAAGTCACGGATTTCCAACGAACATTCAATTTCTGAAACCCGTATCGCCTCTGAACGCGAGATCCGTCAGCGCGAAATCGAACGCGCCCAAACGATTGATTCAGCAGAAATCGCATCTCGGGAAATGGTTGAAAAAGCCCGCATTGCACAGGAACGCGCCGTCTCCGAAGCACGTATTTCCAATGAACAGGAAACTCAGCAGCGCGAGATCGAACGCACGAGGGCGGTTGAACATTCTGAAATTGCAGCTCGTGAAACGACCGAAAAGGCCCGTATAGCCCAGGAACGTGCGGTCACCGAAGCCCGCATTGCAAACGAAGAAGATACCCAGCGTCTGGAAATTGAACGCCAGCGCAAGGTTGACGAAGCCGGTATTTCCGCAAACGAACAGGTAGAAAAGGCGCGTATTTCGCAGGATCAGGAAATCACGGCGGCGCGCATCGCAACGGATGAAGACACCAGACGCCGCGAAATTGCCCGCACGAAAGCCCTGGAAGAGGCCGAAATTGCGGCCCGGCAAGCGACCGAAACCGCCCGCATTGCGCAAGAAAAAACCCTCGCAGCGGAGCGTATTGCAGCAGACCACGAAACCCGCGGAAAAGAAATCGCACGCAATGAAGCGGTTGAAACCGCCGAGATCACCTCGCGGAGGGCTGTTGATGTCACGCGGATAAACCAGGAAAAAGATGTTTCAGCTGAAAAGATCACCCGTGATGAGGAAGTGCGCACACTTGAGATCGCACGTAATCAGGCGCTTGACGCAGCAGAGATTGCAGCAAACGAGGCCGTGGATGCAGCGCGCATTGCCCAGGAAAAGGCACTTGCAGCACAACGCATTGCAGCAGAGGAAGAAACCCGCAGCCGCGAAATTAACCGCGAAGAAGCAATCGAGGCAGCAGAGATCAAAAAGCGTGATGAAGTAGAGCGCGCCAGGGTTGCTGCAGATCTCGCATTGGAGAAAGAACGCATCACATCAGCAAAAACCCGTGAAGTGCTCTCCATTGATCAAAAGAAAACCATTGAGCTGGCGGAAGAAGACCGGATCATCAAAGTGTCGGAAAAACGCGTGGAGCGTGCAGATGCAGACCGACAGGTCAAGCAAGCGACAATTGCTGCAAACCGTGAAATTGAAAAGTCAGAAGTGGAACGTGAGCGCGAACTGGAGGCGGTAAAGCTTGAACGCCGCCGCGCCCTGGAACAGTTGGAAGTCTCCCGCCACCAGGCCCTTAGAGAAGCCGAGATTGCCTCTGGTGAAGACATTGAACGCGCCCAGATAGCTTCAGAACGTGGTCTTGATGAAGCCCGGGTCACACGGGAAGAAGAACGCCGCAAACTGGAAGTTAACCGGGAGAAGGAAGTCGAAACGGCGCAGATGGATAAAGCCATTGCGCTGTATCAGAAGTCCCTGGAAGAATCGGCTGCCCAGGCAGAGGCTGATATCGCCCGCGCCAAGGCTGCTGAAGCAGAAGAACAGGTGCAAACTGTCCGCGATTCTGAAGCCGCTAAACGCCGCAGGACCGTAGAGGTCATGATGGCGGAAAAAGAGGCAGAAGAGAAAAAGATCGGTGCGGAGGCAGAAAAGGTGCGCGCCGCAGTGGAAGCCGAGGCACAGCGCCTGCTCAACGAAGCAGAAAATGTGCTTACCCACGAAGCCCGCTTCTCCCTGTTCCGCCGCAAGCTTCTCGACCGGGTCGAAGGCATTGTGGCTGCAAGCGTCAAGCCGATGGAGAAAATCGAAAACATCAAGATTATGCAGCTTGATGGCATCACCGGAGGTAGCGGTGGCGAAGGACGAAAAAATGCTACGGACGAAGTTATCGATTCTGCCCTGCGCTACCGGGTTCAGGCGCCCATGGTCGATAGCCTTTTGAGCGACCTTGGGATTGAAGGTGGCAAGTTGTCAAATATGGGTGGTTTGATCCGTGAAGCGCGCGATATCCAGTCCATTGCCCGCGGGTCCGAAAAAGGGAAAGACGGCGAAGGCGGCCCGGGCGGGGGCGATGATACCGGTAGCGGCTCGGATGGCGACACGCCATCTGGTTCGAAGTCTTAAGGCGGGGGCGGACATGGCAAGAGTATTCGTCTCAACCGTAATTGGCGCGACCCCCGACAAAGTCTGGGCGCGGCTCCGGGATTTTAATGGCTTGCCTACATGGCATCCGGCCATTCGCGAAAGCCAGATTGAAAACGGCGAGCCCGCAGACAAGGTTGGCTGTATCCGTGACTTCTATCTGCAAAATGGTGACCGCATCCGCGAGCAACTCCTGGGCCTGTCAGACTATGACATGTTCTGCACCTATTCCATTTTGGAATCGCCCATGCCGCTTGAAAACTACGTGTCCACATTTCGGCTCACCCCGATTACCGATGGAGAACGCACTTTCATGGAATGGTCTGCGGAGTTTGACTGCGCGCCCGAAGAAGAAGCCGGCCTCGTAGAGGGCATTGGAACCAATGTGTTCCAAGGCGGGTTTGATTCCCTCAAGCGGCACTTTGGAGGTTAAGCCACGCCATGGTGAAGATTGTCCGAAGCACTATCATCGATGCCCCTACCGATCAGGTATGGGAAGTGCTGCGCGATTTTAACGGACATGACAGCTGGCATCCGGCAGTAGCGGAAAGCGCGATTGAGCGTGGCAACTCTTCTGACAAGGTTGGCTGTGTGCGGCGGTTCACTTTGCAGGATGGCTCAGAACTGCGCGAACAGTTGCTTACCATGTCAGACCTTGAGCAGTGTTTCTCATACTGCCTGCTCGATACGCCCGTGCCGTTATTCAATTATGTGGCCCATGTGCGGCTTATTCCGGTGACCGACGGCAACCGCACGTTCTGGAGCTGGGAGTGCACCTTCACGACCCGCAAGGGTGAGGATGCAGAGATGGAAAAGCTCGTAAGCGAGCAAATTTATGATGCCGGTTTTGAAGCCGTTCGCGCCCATATGGAGCGCGCAGCATGAGGTATTACGAGGTGAACAGATGCCCTACACGGTAAAAACCTTCAGCCAGACCAGCGAGGCGGCGAATGCGTTATCATCGGCGCGGCGCACGCATTATATGGCAGGAGGAACATTGATTATGCGGGCGATGAACGAGGGAGATCAATCCTTCGACACCGTCATCCGCTCTACTGATCCGACCCTGTCGCAAATCAAGCAAAGCGCCGCACGCATCGAAATTGGCGCAGGCGCAACCATGGCGCAAGTCATGGCAAGCAGCGAACTGGCATTCCTGCATTCAGCGGCCCACGCGGTCGGTGGCCCGGCGATCCGCAATATAGCAAGCGTTGGTGGCAACCTTTTCGCCCGCTGTCCTTACGGGGATTTTACTGCAGCACTTCTGGTGCTTGATGCAACTGTTTCGGTAGCAGGCGGATACTCGGGCCATGATATGCCACTTGAAGAATTCCTGGCGGTACGAAACCGCGAACCTCACCAACTCGTTAGCGCGATCTCGATTGCCAGACCCGCAACCAGCGATGCTTTCAGATTCCTCAAATTCAGCCGGGTAAAACCGGCGCGCAAATCAGTACTGTCAATTGCGGCCCACTTGCCTCAATCGGGAGGGCGCGTCTCTGGTGCACGAATTGCCTATTGTGGAATGGCCGAGACGCCAATTCGGGTACCGGCGGTTGAACGGTCGCTGGAGGGAAAACCCCTTGATGAAGCGAGCATCGCTCAAGCCTGTGCGGTTGCCTGCGAAGGCACCAGCCCCTCCACAGATCCAATTGCCTCTGACTGGTACCGCCGCGAGGTGGCCCCTGTATATCTCAAACGGCTCCTGATGGGCCAGACTTCCAGGAGGGCCTGATGACTAAAAGCCCCTTACAATTCCGCCATAATGGCAAAGACACCGCCGTGTTCGTTGAAGGTGGTGAAAACCTCTTATCGGCCTTACGTGGAGAAACCGGCGATACCACTTTGAAATATGGCTGCGGGCAAGGCTCGTGTGGAGCATGCACAGTGTTGATTGATGGTGAAATCCATCTTTCTTGTATGACATTGGCGGAGACATGCGCGGGCAAATCTGTGGAGACCTTAGACGGGTTGGCGGATGGGCCAAATCTGCACCCGCTGCAAACCGCATTCATGGAAAATTTTTCTGCCCAATGCGGGTTTTGCACGTCAGGCATGTTGATGGCCGCAAAGGCCCTGTTGGACCGTAATCCGTCGCCGACGCGCGATGATGTTATCGAGGCAATTGGTGGCAATGTTTGTCGATGCACCGGCTATGAGCCGATTATCAATGCCATTCTCGACGCCGCGGGCCGCCGGTCCGATTTCATCGCCCAGAGGAGATAGAATATGGAAATCCGCAAAGACATTTTTGCCGATGAGCGCGACGATAATCTCAATGAGATTGGCAAGCCCACCCAGCGCCAGGACATGCTTGGCCATGTGACCGGGCGTACGAAGTACTTTGACGACCAGGTCACCACCGGCATGCTGCATCTCAAAGCGGTGCGCAGCCCCCATGACCATGCCCGCATCCGCTCAATCGATACGGCGGAAGCCGAGCGTGCGCCGGGTGTTCGCCGGGTGTTGAAGGCGGCAGATGTCCCAGTAAATCTCAATACCTTGTTGAGCTTGCTGGAGTTTGGCAAAGACGATGAACCCACCTTGGCCCATAATATTGTGCATTATGCAGGCGAGCCGGTAGTAGCCGTCATCGCCGATAGCGAGGCAGAAGCCTACGCAGCAGCAGCAATGGTGCGGGTTGATTATGAACCATTGCCTGCGGTTTACGATGTGGAGGAAGCCCTTAAACCAGGCGCGCCGGTTGTCAATGAGACGTACCCAAACAATGCGTTTGAGTATCATGATAAATATGATCACCAGAAACTGCGCTTCGGGGATGTTGAAAAGGGTTTTCGCGACGCTGATCACGTGGTCGAAGAACGCTATCAGATGTCACCAATCGAGCATGCGCCGGTGGAAACCAATGGGTGCATCGCCGTGCCGGAGACCAATGATCGCATTGCGGTTTACACAACAACGCAAGCGCTGTTTTTCTCACTCGATACGACCGCGAAAATTCTCGATATCCCGTCCAACCGCCTGCACTTTATGGGCGGTACGGTGGGTGGTGGATTTGGCGGGAAGGTGGACACGCTCACAGAACCACTGGCCGTTCTCGGTGCCAAACTGACAGGACGACCCGTGCGTTATGTGTTCAACCGTAAGGAAGAAATGCAAGTCAGTGCGCCGCGCGGGGCCGAACGTATCTATATCAAGGACGGATTGATGAATGACGGGCGAATTATTGCCCGCAAAATCACCAGTTATTTTGATGCCGGTGCCTATACCAGGCTGTCGAGTTATGCTGTGGTCAAATGTGTTGGCCATTTGCCGGGCCCCTATACGATCCCGAACGTTTATGCAGACGTCTATTGCGTCTACACCAATCGCACACCGTCTACGGCGATGCGCGGGTTTGGCATAACCGGGGTGGATTTTGCCCTTGAATGCCAAATGGACAAACTGGCTACGAAAATCGACATGGACCCGGTCGAGTTTCGCATTCTCAACGCCTATCGGGACGGCGATATGAAAGCGCATCGGCGTGAAGCCAAGAACTGTGCGCTGATTGAATGTGCCCAAGTTGCAGCCGAGAAAGCCAACTGGCCGTTGCGTCAGGAATTCAAGGATATGTCATCGCTGACCGGTGGTGGCGGGGAGCGCGCACTCATCCCGCTTACACCAAATGTTCCCGATGCACCGATGGCGGCAACATCAGCCACGCAGCGCACAACCTATGAACGCCCGGACGCGCCGCTGCCAACTCCGCCTGCACCACCACCGATACCAAATGCTGCTCCGCCTGCGCCACCGCCACCTGCACAACCAGCGCCGCCAGGATCAAGCCCGCAGCATCCTGCTGCACGATTTTCTTCCATTCTCGGTTCAAGGAGGCGCTAATCATGGCCAAGCATCGCGGGCGCGGCGTCGCCACAATCAACTATCCCATCGGCATGAACCTGGGCGGCGACCCAAGCCAGGCCCTGGTACACTCCAATCCAAGTGGAAAATTCACTGTTGCGCTCTCTTCAATCGATCTGGGCCAGGGCATGAA
>CAJQND010000395.1 GCA_905479595.1 uncultured Hyphomicrobiales bacterium | reverse complement strand
TTGTGAACCTGCTGGGCAGGCTTGGTAAAGTCGATATGCGCTTCTGCCTTGTCGATCTTTGCGGCATAGGTCACACCGTCTTTTGGCTGTGCAGTTGCGTGCAGCCCGCCTCGTTCCAACGCGGCAAGGGCGCGAACTATGGTGCTGGCTGCCGTTTGAGCCAGCACATCATGTAACTCACCTGCGGTCATATCTGGACCGATCTGAACTTTTTCCATGAGGCAAACAGCGCCGGTATCAAGGCCTTCATCCATTTGCATTACGCAAATGCCGGTTTGTGTATCGCCGGCCATGATGGCGCGTTGAATGGGTGCTGCGCCGCGCCATCGGGGCAAAAGGGAGGCATGGGCATTAAGACAGCCATGCGCCGGGGCCTGCAGAATGGTGGACGGCAACATCAAACCATAAGCAACAACCACTGCAACATCCACATCAAGTGCGGCGAACTCGGCCTGAGCTTCAGTGTTTTTTAGGGAGATTGGCGTGTGAACGGCAATACCGCAACCATCGGCAAAAGTGTGCACGGGCGAAGCGCGCTCCGACATACCCCGCCCGGCCTTGCGTGGTGGCTGGGAGTAAACAGCGGCGACGTCATGCCCCGCAGCGACGATTTCAGCGAGAACGGGCACGGCAAAATCTGGAGTACCCATGAAAACAACCCGCATATCGGCTTAACCCGTCTCGGCGAGACGCCGGGCCTTGGAGAACTTCTTCACGATCCGGTCGCGTTTCAGTTTGGAGATATGGTCGATGAACAAAACTCCGTTGAGATGATCGATTTCATGTTGAATGCAAACTGCCAGCAACCCGTCGCAATCAAGACTGCTATGCTTGCCCTCACGGTCAAGATAGCTCACGGTAACTTGTGCTGGCCGGGTAACAGTTTCAAATACTTCAGGGATCGACAGGCAGCCCTCTTCATAATCAGCTAACTCATCAGACTCCCAGGTGATTTCCGGGTTAACGAAAATCATTGGATCTTTATCCACGTCTTCGTCTTTTGTAATATCGATAGCCACGACCCGTTGTAGTAATCCGATTTGTGGTGCCGCCAGACCAATGCCCGGCGCATCATACATTGTTGCCAGCATGTCGTCGAAAAGCGTACCCATCTCAGGGGTAACTTCAGCCAATGGCTCGCAGACTTTTCGCAATACGGGGTCTGGAATAACTAAGATATCGCGTAATGCCATGGGTTTTCCTCTTCGTCCAATGGGATAATCGAAACCATATGGCCGGGTCAATGACAAGAACGATACTCGTGCAAAATGTTCTTGTTTTGATCTGTACGAATACCCGAATCGGTTTATGCTTCATTGTTATGGATTTTTCTCAACCAGTTCTCATCATCGGCTCGACGGCGGTAAGCCTTGGCGTTGCCGTGGCCAGCGCCATTGTAGCAATTGTGATTTTGCTGGCTTTTATTGCGCTTTTGGTGTGGCGGGCAGGTAGTTCACGCGCTACCGCATTGCAGGAAGATGTGCGCCGAACTGTTGAGTTGGAAATGAAACTGTCTGAAATGTCAGGTCAGTTGCGTTATTTCCATGAGCAGGCCGCCGGTCGCGAAACCCAGTTAGCGGAATCCGTCAACCAGCGGCTTGATCAGGTGAGCATGCGGCTTGGTCAGGGGCTTAATGAAAGCAGCCAGAAGACCACCGATCATCTGCAACAATTACATGCACGATTGGCAGTAATCGACGATGCGCAGAAAAATCTGACGGAGCTTTCCAGCCAAGTGGTCTCTCTGCAGGATATTCTTGCCAACAAACAAACGCGCGGCGCATTTGGTGAGGCGCAAATGGAGGCTATCATCCGCGACCGGCTGCCAAAGAACGCATATTCGTTCCAGCCATCACTATCCACCGGTGTACGACCTGACTGCTTGGTGCGTTTGCCTGATGTGGATGCAGCAATAGTTATTGACGCCAAATTTCCCCTCGAGGCGTTTCTTATGTTCCGCGAAATGAAAGAACCGCTTGCGGCAAAAGAGGCGGCGGCGCGCCTGCGCAAGGATGTAGGTCACCATATCAAAACAATTTCGGAGAAATATTTGATCCCGGGAGAAACGCAGGAAACTGCCTTGATGTTCGTTCCATCTGAATCCATTTATGCAGACCTGCACGAGCATTTTGACGACCTGATTCAAAAAGCCTACCGGGCACGGGTGATGATTGTTTCACCAACCATGCTTATGCTTGTCATTCAAACCATGCAGGCGCTATTTAAGGACGCTCAAATGCGCGAGCAAGCGGGCCTTATCCAGACCGAAGTGGCCCGAATGATGGAAGATGTGCACCGGCTACGCGACCGTGTGCTAAACCTGCAACGCCATTTCGGCCAGGCCAATTCCGACATCGACCAAATTCTCGTTTCTACCGACAAAGTTTCCAAGCGCGGTCTAAAGATCGAGCAGTTGGAGTTGGAGGAAGATGCTGACGGCAAGGAAACATCAGGACCAAAATTGGTGGCCGGGTGATAGACCAAAGCTTCCTGCGCTGCTAACCCTGTTATATGACAAGCGAATCACAGCCTAAGCCCACCTCAGCAATGATGAGATTTTGGCGTACACTCAAGGTTTATATCGAACCGCGCGTGTTGACCGTACTGTTTCTGGGGTTTTCAGCTGGCCTGCCTCTGGCGCTTTCGGGCTCGACTTTGCTGTTTTGGATGGCTGAGGCAGGTGTGGACATCAAGGCAATTGGTCTGTTTTCACTGGCCGGCACGCCATACACG
>CAJQND010000394.1 GCA_905479595.1 uncultured Hyphomicrobiales bacterium | reverse complement strand
CTGAGATAAAGCCATGAAAAGTCCTCCTGATACCTTGAATCAGAAGAAATCATATTCGTAAACAGGGTTTTGATTCTAAGTTGCACGGAAACGCTCTAATTCTTGAACCAAATTCAAGGCCCGTTTAGCGCAGTTATTGGCACTAACGATTACTTGTGACTCATTTTTTCCACATTTTCTTCTGCCCGCCGAACAACATTTTCATAATGCTCTTCATAGCCCTGCATTTTTTTGCGCGGCTCCTGATAGTAGGCGGTAAATTTGAGGCCTTTGACGAACAACTTATTGATCATACGCCCCCAATAACGCATGGGCCGGTCGAAATCGAAAATCAACACAACGCGTTCCTCGTTGGTTTCATTCCAAACTTCATGTTCATAGGTATCGTCGAAGACAAACATTTTGCCCGGCTTCCAAACAACGATCTCATCGACGATCCGAAGCCTGCACTTTTCAGCGTCTTTGGGGATGTTAAGGCCAAGGTGTGCCCGCAAAATTCCAGTGGTCACGCCACGATGGGCGGGAATATGATGGTCAGGCCCAAGAATCGAAAACCAGGCAGTTTGCAGGTTTGGTACCTTTTCCAGCAAAGATGTGGTGACCGGGGCTTGGGAACAGTTTTTCTCAAGCTTTTCCCCAAACCCGTAAAGGATGAAAGTGCGCCATTTATCACCAAGAGAAATACGCACCTGGTCCTTGGAAATCTCGTGAAACAGTGGAATAGCGTCTCTGTGTTTGAGAATTTCATTCAGCTCGGCCTGGATCGTTTCCCAGTCTTCTGTAAACGCTGTGAGACCAGGAAAGTTCGCTGGGTCCATAACGGGCGCATCTTCAAACGTCGATTGACTGCGCAGAAACTCTGAAAGGCGACGGATTGTCAGCTTTCCGGCTTTACGAATTTTTCCACGCTTTTTGCGGCGAAACCATTCTCCGAATGTTTCGTCACGTTTTTCGTTTGCAGTTGAAGCCATCTGTTCCCTCATGGTTCAAAACAACGCTCAGGACTATCTTTTAGTAGAAATCCCAAACTAAAATTCCCGCACTTCATGACGGGTAAAACTAGCATTGGCAAGTAAACTTAACAAAACGCTATAGATCACCACCAACTATTGCATTTTTTGGGAAATTTTTTAACCGGATACAAAGCCGCACTAGGAATATATGCGTTAATACTGAAACCCGGAGTTAACATCATAGTCAGTACTTGCGATTGCTTTAAAACTTAAAGGCACCGCCAAGAGTGAATTGGCTCGCCTTCAGGCTCGTGCGCGCACCCCACGATGGGTCAAAATTAATGCCATCACCTTGTAGGGTGGATTTCTTGCCGAGATCTTTGTAGGCATAATCCGCGCGCAACACCCAATTGGGCGTTACCATCATTTCAACTCCGGCACCGACAGTCCAGCCATGGAGAGTACTCGTGTCAGATACTACATTCGTTTGTAGTGGGCCATTTACGCTAGATTTCACCGAAGCACCGGTATAACCGCCGGAAATATATGGCATAAAATTACCTAATGCCCATCCTGCCCGGCCCTTAACGGCCCAGGTTGACTTGATGTTTTGACGCACATTGGTCGTTGCATTCAACACAGATGAATCTTTGGCGTTTACGCCGTAAAAATCACCCTCAATACCCAGAACAAGCGGGCTATCGGGCATTTGCCAGTTATACCCTGCATAACCACCAATCATGCCACCATCGGGTTTTGTGGTTGCGCCACCGAGCGCCCCGGTATTGTCGGTAAAACTGTTTTTAGACTTGCCGCCCAAATATCCAAGGCCAGCACCGATATAGACACCCGACCAGTCGTATAAAACGGATTCCGGCCCCGGCTCAGGCGCGATGTCGGCGGCCTGAACGCCGCTAGCCACCGCCGCAAAAGCAGCGAGGGTGCAGGCAAAAACTGAACTCTTGATCCGGAAGCTCATTACAATGGCTCTCAAACTATTATGCTCCCTTATATATAGGAACCCATCCCAACAAAAATAAGACTTCAAAGAGGTGATTTCTCGACATTTTACTCTTCCAGATCGAGCACATAAATATAGTTTTTCCTAAATAAACAATATTTTGTAATGTTTTTAGCTCAACACGCAAAAACCAAGAAACGGCCCACAAAAAGGCGTCAAGATGGCAAGCAAACCTCTCTCCCCGAGACCTCTGGCCAGCCTCCCGTTTGAACGGTATGGTTAAACCCTCTGCCTCCTTTCAATCATTTTAACCGGGCTGGATCTTCATGCGTTACCTGCTTTCTCTGTTTGTCCTCTGCGGATTATTTGCCCCGCTCCAGATGCTCAACGCGGACATGGGCGATGATGAGTTGCTGAAATTTGTCCGGGTTTCTCACGAAGGCACAGAGCGTTATGGAATTCTGAGCCTTGGCCAAGTGCGCATGCTGGACCGGATTTATCTTGATCCCGACACGGAATTCACCGGAGAGATTGTGCCGTTCGAAGAAGTGACCTTGTTGACGCCGGTGAAACCGGGAAAGGTCATTGGCGTCGCTTTGAACTATGCCAGCCACGGGGGTAGTTCAGGCAAAGATATCGGCCTTTTTTCAAAGCTGCCATCTTCAATAATTCCACACGAGGCAACTATCATTCCGCCGCGCGGCTCTTCCGGCGTGCATTATGAGGGCGAAATGGTGCTTGTAATGGCCCGCAAGGCCTCGAAAGTTTCTGAAGCCGACGCTCTAGACCATGTTTTTGGCGTGACCATTGGAAACGACGTAACCGACAGAGAGATTGGCACTGGTGGGTTTTCCATCATTCGCGGCAAGGGCTCAGATACATTCGGGCCACTTGGCCCCTGGATCGTGCGCGGTCTTACCTATGATAATTTGGCACTATCCACGAAAGTGAATGGCAAAACAGTGCAAAAGACCCGCACATCGAAAGCCATAAACAAGGCCGCACGGTTGGTCAGCTACATTTCGCAATACATTACACTTGAACGGGGCGATGTGATTTACACCGGCACATCAGGCACCACGCAGGCGATGAAAACTGGCGATGTGGTGGAAGTTTTCCTTGAAGGGGTTGGGACCTTGCGCAACACAGTAGGCGCACCGGCAAAATAAGGTAGCCTTAACCCCATGTCTGCTTCACATATTGTCAAAACTCTTGATGAGCTCGCAACGCTTTACGGCGCGGTCAACCCGAATTCGTTGGCCAAGGAGACGCCTGCGTTGACGCCAGAATACCGCCGGTGGATCGAGCACGCGCCATTCCTCGCAATTGCCACATGCGGACCAGAAGGGTTTGACTGCTCTCCGCGCGGCGATGCGCCTGGGCAATTGTTCCGCATTCTCAGCGACACCCAGATCGCTATTCCCGACCGGCGCGGGAACAATCGCATCGATACGTTGAAGAACCTCATTGGGGACCCTCGTGTGGCCCTGTTGTTTTTAACTCCAGGTATTAACGAGACTTTGCGCATTAACGGCCGCGCTGTCATTTCGACTGACCCTGAGCTTATTGAAACTTTCTCCGTGGATGGGAAAAAACCTGCCACAGTTATCCAAGTTGATATTCAGGCAGTGTATTTTCAATGCGCCCGGGCGCTGGTTCGCTCCGGACTTTGGAATGCTGAAAGCCATGTCAGCCAGACGGCAGTTCCCACCGCAGGACAAATGACAAAAGGTGCGTTCGCTGGATTTGACGTAAAACGGTATGACGTAGAACTCGCGGCGCGGCAGAAGAAAACGCTGTATTAGCCAATGCAAGATGATTTGAAAGACCAGCTCTATTGCGCGCCTGAACTGGCGACGTTTTATGATTTCGACAATGGTTGGGGTGCTGGCCTGGAATATTGCCGTGATCTGGCTGCCGCTGCGCACTCTGTTCTCGATCTGGGCTGTGGAACAGGCCTGTTCCTTTCGCGCTTGCCCGATTCCTGCAAATCTGTCGGTGTTGACCCAGCAGGCGCCATGCTTGAGATCGCGCGCAACCGGCCTGGTGGCGCACGGGTTAAATGGATTGAAGAAGATGCCCTCAAATTGCGGCTCGCGGACCGCTTTGATCTCATTGTTATGACCGGGCATGCCTTTCAGGTTTTTCTCACAGAGGAAAATCAACGCGCTGCGCTGCGCACAATTGCCTATCATATTGCGCCCGGTGGGCGGTTCATTTTCGACACCCGAAATCCAGTTGAAGAGGATTGGCGAAACTGGACACCAGATGCGACAAGGCGCAGCTTTAAACACCCTGAACTGGGCCAGGTCGAGAGCTGGAACGATGTCTCCTATGATCGAGATACCGCCATTGTCACGTATCAGACCCACTACCGGATCATCGCAAGCGATACGCACTTTTCTGCAGAATCACAGATCAAATTCACCTCGCAAAAGCAACTTGCTTCGATGCTCGCTGATACCGGGTTAGCCGTGGAGACCTGGTTAGGTGATTGGAATGGCGATCCATTTACGATGGCATCACCAGAGATCATCCCTATCGGACACCTCTCCCAAAACATTTAACGGGTGAACGGCTTGCGGAAAACGCCGGCCGCTAGAGCTCTCCGTTGAATCCCTTCTGGCAAATCGCAGCGTATTCTTCTGCGGTAAACTGGATTGGGTTGCCGCCAGCAGACGGGTCTTCGACAGCCATCGCACCAACGCGCACGAAGTCTGGGTTTTCGATACCCATTTCGGCAAGTGTGTGGGGCATGCCGATGTCTTTTCTGAGCTCCAGTATCCACTCCAGCACGCCTTGATACCCACCTTCGATCTCAAGCGCGCTTGCAACCAGTCCTATACGCTGCTCGATGGCCGCTTTATTGGCTTCCAGCACATAAGGCATGAGCACTGCATTAAGGGTACCGTGATGGGCTCCATAGAGCCCGCCGAGCGGATGGGACAGAGCGTGAATTCCGCCAAGACCACGCTGAAACGCCACCGCACCCATGCTTGAGGCAATCAACATCCAGCCGCGTGCTTCAATATCGCTGCCCTCATGCACCGCGCGCGCCAACCAGTCTTTGACAATACGCATGCCCTCCAGCGCGATACCTGCCGACATCGGGTGAAAATTTGGTGCACACCAGGCTTCAAGGTTATGCGCGAAAGCATCCATCCCGGTGGCCGCCGTCAGACCAGCTGGCAGACCAATAGTCAGCTCCGCATCGCTGATCACTGTCACCGGCATCATATTGGGGTGAAAGATAATCTTCTTTTCATGGGTCACGTCATTGGTGATCACGCTGGCGCGGCCCACTTCGGAACCTGTTCCTGCCGTTGTCGGCACCGCGATCACAGGTGCAATCGCATCTGCATCTGCTCTCGTCCACCAGTCACCAACATCTTCAAAGTCCCAAATTGGCCGGGTTTGGCCCTGCATAAACGCAACCGCCTTGCCCGCGTCGAGACCAGAGCCACCACCGAGCGCTACCACACCGTCATGATTACCCGCACGATATGCCTCCACCCCGGCTGTTACATTCGCTTCAACCGGGTTCGGGCTGACATCTGAAAACAACGCCGCACCGAGGCCATCCGCTGCAAGGTCCGCCATAATCGCTTGGGTCATGGGTAACCCTGAAAGGCCGGGGTCCGTCACAACCAAAGGACGCTCCATGCCCGCCGCGCGGCAAGCTTCAGCCAGTTCACGTATGCGTCCGGCGCCAAAACGAATAGCCGTGGGGTAGCTCCAGTTTGCGGTCAGGGTCATGATTTTCTCTTTTCGCGTTAATCTGCCAGCCCGTCAGAATTGGCGGCACAATTTTCCTCAAGCTCATATCTGCCCGGAACCCGGTTCTGGTCAATTGTTTTTGCATAGATACGTCAGAATTTTTTTCTTGATTGGTCGTCCAATTAAAAATAAAACCTTCCCAAAGGAGAACCCCATAATGCCGAAAGTTGGAATGCGGCCTTTGCGCCGCAAACAACTCATTGCAGCAGCGATTCAATCCATTCACGAATATGGGTTGGCCGACGCTACCATTGCCCGCATTGCCCGCAAGGCAGGCGTGTCGACCGGCATTGTTCACCATTATTTCAAAGACAAGAACGATTTGCTTTTTGCCACAATGCGTTGGTTGCTTGAGGAATTGCGTAATGAAGCAGTTGCCCGATTGAAAGCAGCAAACGGCCCAAAAGAACGCATCTACGCCGTAGTGGATGCTAGCTTCGACGACACACAATTTTCAGCCGATGTGATGACCGCATGGTTGGCACTTTATGGCAGCGCGCAGACATCTGAACGCCTGCGCCGGATTTTGCACATTTACGCGCGGCGCCTGCAATCCAACCTGCGCCATGGATTGGGGCAACTTATGGACAGCGGCGAGGCTGAACTCGCCGCAGAAAGCACTGCTGCGCTAATCGATGGCTTGTGGCTGAAAGCAGCCCTTACCGGCGGAGTTGCCGATGCCGGTCACCCAAGGCGGTTGGTCCACCGTCACATCGATATGCAGATCGCCATTCACGGAGCGAAACAA
>CAJQND010000393.1 GCA_905479595.1 uncultured Hyphomicrobiales bacterium | reverse complement strand
GGTAAATCTTGATACGAAAACCGTTGAGGTCGACACGCAGCGTGTTCATCTGACCGGCAAGGAATATCAGATGCTGGAACTACTTTCCCTGCGTAAAGGTACGACCCTGACAAAGGAAATGTTCCTCAACCATCTGTATGGCGGAATGGACGAGCCTGAGTTGAAGATCATCGACGTGTTCATTTGTAAGTTGCGGAAGAAACTTGCCGCAGCAACTGGCGGATACCACCACATTGAAACCGTTTGGGGACGGGGATATGTACTGCGTGACCCGGTTGAGGGCAGCGGAGAGCTTCGCGAAAGCGCCTGAACAAAAATCAATTCAAGTCGGCAACGATAAAAAACCCCGGATAACCGGGGTTTTTTTCTATGTCTACCAATTTTGGTAACAATGAGACCAATGATTGGCTTGCCATATTTGGCCAATCCCGCATGATAGAGTGTTTTGAAGTTCATATTTAATGTATACGGTATAAATGATAATGGCGAAAAGCGAAGACAGTGTGACAAGCACAATTATTACCAAAATTGAAGCAATCAGAAATGCAAATCCGGACAATCTTATGGCCCGCCATTTTGATGCGGACTATTTTCGTAATCTTGATGACCAAAATCAGAAACGGCTGCTTGCCGTAATCGCCACTGGTATCGAAAACTCCGATAGTCAGATGGGTGCATACGCAATGCAAAATGATGATTATGAGCTTTTTGCGCCAATGCTGGATCCAATGATCCGCGATTATCACGGTATTTCAGAGGACAAACCGATCAAACAGGCTCACGATTGGCAGCCTGATGGATCGACGAGCGATTTAACCACCATTGACGCTGGACTTGAAGAGGGGTCAATGCGCGTCCGTGTGGCGCGTAATGTCAGCGGGTTTCCACTTGCTGGTGCGATGAGCCGGTCCCAACGGGTGGAGCTTGAAAATCTTCTGATCAATGCGTTTAAGACCCTTATTAACGAACCGGGGTTTGGCGGCAAATACCTGTCCCTCACACCTGACAACCCCTATGAAATAGGCGCCGTTGAGTACAATCAACGCGTCTCTGACCATCAGATGTTCAAAGATATGAGTGTTGATCGTTATCTATCGGTGGCTGGTATTAGTAGCGACTGGCCCTGGGGGCGGGGTATGTATATTTCTGAAGATGAAGGGTTTCTGGTCTGGGTTGGCGAGGAAGACCAATTGCGGATCATGGCAATGCAACGCGGTGGTGACCTTGCTGGCCTGTTTGAGCGGCTTGAAATTGGAATACATCGTCTGGAAGCGATGCTTCCCCCTTTTGCGCATTCCCCGAAATACGGCTACCTCACCAGCTGCCCAACAAATCTAGGGGCTGGAATGCGCGCTTCGCTGCATGTTCCACTACCCAAGTTGACCAATGGCGGTAGCGATATGGAAAGAGTGAAAAGAGCTGCGCGGGAATTTTCCCTTGCAGTGCGCGGTGCTGGAGGCGAACACTCAGATGCTGGAGGAGATGGTCTGGTCGATATTTCCCCAAGCGCCCGCCTTGGGGTGACGGAGGCGCAAATCATGCAATCACTTTTTAACGGGACCGCGGCATTATGGGCGTTGGAAAAGCAAGCCTAGGAAGGCAAACCCGCTTTTTCTAATGCACTGCGGTGATGTTCACGATCGTTGGCGAGCTGATAGTGTAATGTGTCCATATAAGAGCTGATGGTAAAAGCTGGATCGCATTTTAACACGTTTTCCGCGTAACGCTTTGCTGCAGGCTCATCGTCTATTAAGGCGCTGGCTGCTGCAAGAAATGCATTGTGGAACCCATCTCGCTTTGAAATGCGCTTGAATGCATCAATGGCTTCTGCATTGCGGTGGGCGACAAAATAGGCGCGGCCCAAATGGTTCCAAAAACGTTCAGGATGATGTGAGTTTAGCCGCATCGATTTTTTTATCCAATCAATGCCTTCTTCTGGGTGACCAGTCCAGGTTAACAATTCACCCTGCTGGACGACGATCAAATCATAATTTGGGTTAAGCTTGAGCCCTTTTTCCTGATGGCGGGCGGCCGCCTCATGATTTCCATAGGCGAGATTTACAGCTGCCAGAATGCGATGCACATCTGCGTCATTTTCATCGAGCGAGAGAGCCGTTTCCAAAACGCCCAGCATCCGTTGCCATATTTCTTCCCGGTCTTCGCACCAACCATAGACCCAGGCTTGGCCCAGAATGCAGGCCCGCCACGCGTGGGCATGAGCATAAAGAGGGTCAAGCTCCACTGCTCGATCAATCAATGTCTGGGCTTCGGTATTCGCCTCAAGAGTAGAACGATGATGCAGAATTTTTGCCGCAAGGACGCATTCATAGGCTGCCATGTTTTCAGTTGGTTTACGGTTTGCCCGGTCTTGTGTGTCGGCTTCGACCCGGCCTGGCAAGGTTGCAACAATCGCCGATGTCACCTCGTCCTGAATTGCAAATATATCGTCAAGTTCGCGGTCATAGCGTTCTGCCCAAACGTGACGGTCATTTTCAGCATCAATCAACTGAACGGTAATTCGTACTCTGTTGCCGGCTTTGCGCACACTGCCTTCGACCACATACCGAACCCGCAATTCCTTGGCCACGTCTTGAACATTTACCGCCTTGCCTTTGAAAACGAACGTTGAATTTCGTGATATAACAAAGAGTTCACGAAAGCGCGCGAGTTCGGTCAGAATGTCTTCGCTTAACCCGTCAGCAAAAAATTCCTGCTCTGGATCTCCGCTCATGTTGTCGAACGGTAAGACTGCAATCGACATTTGATCGCGCCCAGCCAATTCTCCGCTGGTCGTGTCGTGCCCACCTGCGCCAGAAATAACTTCATTCGATTGGAGGCCAATCTGCACGGCAAAAACTTGTACGGGACGGGAGATATTTTTCAAATTGCGCTCGCCCAGGTCGATTGTCTCGATATCGAGCTTGTTGGTCAGTTCGTTACAGACCGATGCCGTGATGCATATCCCCCCGGCTGAGGCCAAAGGCTCAATGCGCGCGGCAATGTTCACCCCGTCTCCGAAAATATCGTCACCATCAACAATTACGTCACCAAGATTAATCCCCATGCGAAACTGAATGCGCTGACCAGGATCAGTGCCAGCGTTTAGTTCTTGCATATAGGTTTGCATGTCGAGAGCTGCACCCATGGCGTCAACCACACTTGGAAACTCAATCAACATACCGTCGCCCGTGGTTTTTATGATGCGGCCGAAATACCGGCTGACTGTCGGGTCCAGATAATCATTTCGGCAGGCTTTGAGCCGGGCAAGCGTGCCTGCCTCGTCAAGCTCCATTAACCGACTAAACCCAACCATGTCGACGGCGAGAATTGCCACAAGTTTACGTTCGATTTTTTCGCCATCAACTGGGGGCATTGACCCTCCAGGTGATTAATCCACTAAAGCTAAGTAAAAATGTTCCCATTTGTGAAAGACTATATGAAATCTTTCACAAAATCCAAATGTAACGCCAGCAAGCAGCTAGTAAGAGTTATGCAGCGGCGGTTGCAGCTGAGGGTTCAGCCTTTATGACAATGTCGCCGTCATCTTGGCTGATAATCAAACTATAGCGGCCGGTCTGAGCTAGACGCATGGTGTAGTAGACTTGCACAAGGCGCGCGTCCATATCATCGCCGTTCGTTGGATCAGACATAAACGCTACGGTTTTCTCCGGCATTTTTGCGCCTTCGCCAGAGCTGCGAACAGAAATATCATCACCGATCAGGTTTACCGAGATGTTACCACCACGCGGGATTGTAGTCGTTGCCAACAAAAGAAGGTTCAAGAGAAGCTTCACCTGGGTTTTTTCCCGTGTTTCGTGGGGCGTATTCCATGTCAGCGAGATTTTTTCATTTCCAATGAAGTTCTTCGCGACCTCGCCGGCATCAGCAAGATCAAGATGAGAGCCCACTGAACCTGCTGCACCGAATACGATCCGGCAAAATTGCAACTTTGCTGATGCCTGATGAGCAGAGCGGCGAATGAGATCCATGGCGATCTCCTTCATTGCCGGGTCATCTTCGTCGTCAAGAACCTCAAGGCCGTTTGCAATGGCGCCGACAGGCGAGATCACATCATGGCAAACGCGGCTGCATAACAGCGCCGCAAGATCTAGATCGGAAAGGGTTGTGAGGTCGGACATGAGTACCTGCTGGCTTTATGATGAAATTCCTATGATTCTGCATACACGGATCATTGATTCCTGCCAAGAAGCCACAGAAAAAACCACCTGAGTTTGTTTCATTCTGCATCCAAATCATGCATATCACCGGCACAAGATAAAAAATGAACCTGAAAGAGAGCATTTGTGACCACAAATACACCCGGCCAAATCCTGACGAACGGCCAATTTGAGGCTTTGACTACGCTCGCCGTTGATGCGGGCAAAGTGATTATGGAAATTTATGCCGATACAATTGATGTCACCTTAAAAGATGATCGCAGCCCTGTAACCAAGGCTGATACGGCTGCCGAGAAGGTCATTTTGCGGGGCTTAAAAACCATTGCGCCTGATATTCCGGCAATCGCTGAAGAGGCTGCCGCCGCTGGTCAAATTCCCGATGTGGCGGAACGTTTCTTTCTTGTCGACCCTTTGGATGGCACCCGGGAGTTTATTTCCCGCAATGGTGAGTTCACAGTGAATATTGGCCTCATAGAACATGGCAACCCCGTTGCCGGCGTGGTTTACGCTCCTGCCAGAAAACAGTTTTACCGGGGCATGCATGGCTGCGGCGCGGAAATGGCTGAATTGTCCGTCGATGACATTGTGACGACAGCGCAATGGAAACCCATTTCGACGATCAACATGCCCGACGGCGAACGAGTGGCCGTTGCCTCTAGGTCTCATGGAGATGCGGAGACGGATGCATTCTTGAAGGACAACGGGGTCATTCGGACAATTCAGGCTGGTTCATCTCTTAAGTTTTGCCTCATCGCCGCAGGTCTTGCCCAGATTTACCCGCGTATGGGGCGCACTATGGAATGGGATACGGCTGCGGGACATGCAGTTCTTGCCGCAGCAGGTGGCAGTGTGGTGACGAAGGGTGGCGATCCGTTGACCTACGGCAAAACTGATCGTGGATATGACAACCCGCATTTCATCGCCAGGGCCTGGAGTTGACCACCATTTTTCTTTGCGAACGATTAACCGTTTGAGAACCCGTCCCCTATAGTTTGTCCAGGCAAGGACAAGTTTAGCCATGCTGTTAACCTTTGGTTAAAGGTTTCGTCATGTCTTCGCCGATTTGTTTTGGCACGTTCACGGTCAGCTTTGCAGCGTGCTTGAGGTTCCAGAACAATACAATACGACGAAGATTTAGAAGTATCAGGCGTTTCGGCAGGGTTGGGAGCGGGCAGTAGACCCCGCATAAGTATGTTGAGTAACGAGTACGGGTACAGATGATGATGAAGAACAATGTGTTTTTGGCCAGCTGTGCAATGGCTGGTTTGATGATGGCAGCCGCGGCTGCATTCGCCACTTCCGCATATTCAGAAGCCCGCGATACGGCTTACGATCCGAAACAGGTCAGCCAAAATGCGGCCTATGCCCAACCTGCGGGTGAAAGCGATATCGCGACCTATAGTCCACAGGAAATCGTTGATGCAGGGCATGGGTTTTTTGGCAAGACCACCCACGGGCTAGCGAACGTTGTTGATCACAGTTTTGGTATAGCGGGTGCGCCGTCAGGATATATAATCGGGGAAGAAGCGTCCGGCGCATTCTTCGGTGGCCTGCGTTACGGCGAAGGCACGCTTCATATGAAAGACGGCACCCGCCAGAAAGTTTACTGGCAAGGACCATCCATGGGTTTTGATATTGGTGGCAATGGATCGCGCACGCTGGTTCTTGTGTATCACATGAGCGACCCAGACCAGATTTATCAGCGTTATGGCGGTTTTGAAGGAACGGCATATTTTGTTGGTGGTGCTGGCATTAATTTCCAACGCTCTGCCACTCTTATGCTGGCACCCATCCGTACAGGTTTGGGCGCGCGGTTAGGTGCAAATATTGGGTATCTGAATTATACGAGAAAGCCAACCTGGAATCCTTTTTAGATCAAAGACATATGCGGAAAAATTAGAATGAGGCTGGGGAAACAGCATCGATGAATGCCTATGCAGAGTAAATCCTGCGTAGGCATTTTTCACACTCAATGCTGCCAAATGGTTGATTTACGCACGGTTTCAGCGCACAACGTTTTTCATAAATTGACTTCTGATGGTTCCACGCTTTGGAACCGAACTGGGGAACCTGAATGCCTCAAATAGAGACCATCATGCTCGTCGTACTGGGCCTGGTAGTTTTGCTGCTGGGCATTCTGTTGCTTGGACGCGGCATCTTGACTGTGCGAAGTGGAAAAAAGCCACGCCGGTCGCATAAGCACGAGCCCAGCACTGTCAGTGAAATTCAAGCCGAACGTGATCGTTTGCGAGTCGAGTACGCTGTAAATTCGCGCAAGCAGGAAATTCAGATTTCTTCCCTCAAGACCAAGCTCACCGAGCACATGGCGGAAGTTTCGCGCAACACAAACAAAATCGATGCGTTGACCGCAGAGCTTTCTGCGCGTGAAGATGAGATTGCAGAACGTGATGCTGAGTTGGCAGGGTTCCGGGAAGTTGTGACACCGCTCGAAACGGAGCTAACATCCCGAACATCGTCAGTTCAGCGCTTGAAGGATGAGCTGCGTGAAAAATCCAACGAGTTGGAACGGCTCGTGGGCGAAAATGCTGGATTTAAGCAACGTGAAGCCAAAAAAGATCTAGCGATCAGTCGTTTAGAGCAGCGCGTTGCAGAAAACATCCGGCAAACAACATCGCTTCGCGAAGTTGCGCGTCAAGTTCCAGCGGAGGAGCTGGAAGAAACTGTTCTTGAACAAAGTGCAACAAAACGGGCAACCGGCAAGAAGGCAAATGCGCAAAAACCAGCGGCAAGGACGTTGCGCACTGCGAAAGGGCGAAAGGCTGCCAGCAAGCCGTCATCGTCGGCCCCTAAACCGGAACCAGATGCGGCATCGGCTGCTCCGGCCCGCAGCAAGCGGCAAAAGGTGCTTTCGCTGGCCAAGAGGATCCGTACCCTGCAAGAAGAAGCGGAAAGCTAAAGGCGTTTGCTAAGCTTTTTGCGGACTTTTTTGGGGGTCTTTCCTGTCCAGCGCTTGAATGCAGTGTTGAACCCGCTCTGATTGGAATACCCCAACATCAGCGCAATTTCTTTTAGATTAAGACGGTTCTGTTCCAGGTATTTTAATGCCAAGCCGTGGCGTAAATTGTCGATAAATTCTGAATATGTCTGGCCTTCTGACGCTAACCGCCGCAGCAGGGTCCGTTCGCTGATTTGTAATTTTTCTGCAATGATTTTTGTTTTCGCACGGTTAGATGGTAGCAATTCTAGCGCAATTCGCTCTACTTCCCGGGTAAACCCTATCGATTTCGATGTCAGGGATTCGAGTAAACTTTCACAATGGGCATGAATTGCCCGACGCAGAGAGTCGTCACGGCTACGTAAAGGCATCTGTGCCTTTTGCGCGCTCACAACCAGGCCCAGCTTGTCGACACCAAATGTAACCGGCCCGCCAAGCATTTGTTCATACCGTTCCACTGGACCGCTGTGCTCATAAGGAAGGTAAATTGACATCGGTGCTAATGGTTCGGCAATCAGGTCGCTCATGCTTTTTATAAAACCAGAGGCTACGAAATCGCTGAATTGCCGGAACTTTGTACTTTCTTTGTCGAGTAAAAATCGTTCAAAAACGAGGTTTCCATCAACGGTATGGACTGTGCATACTGTTCCATCTGTGACCAGTTGCGAAAACTTTGCGTAGTTCTTGATGCCGTCTCCAAGATTGGCACTGCTGGCCATACAAAATGCGACAGGGCCGATATCCAGAATATCGAGCTCATTGCCAACATCGAGGCCAAAATGCGGATTCTGAAGGTGCGTTGCACAGGCTTCGAAAAATTGAAGGTTCTGCCGATAATCTATCCGATGGTTTGTTTGAGAGACTATATCCTCGGTCAACCCGGCCTGTTTCAGAACCGTGCTGGTGTCACCGCCGGCATTGTGTACCGCAGTCATGGCACGCCAGGCGGCCCATGTTCCAATTTTCGGTTTTCCACTCATTGATGGTTTTCCGGTTGTGATTTCGCATACAACCATACCGGAAGATTTCGGAGATATTTTTATGACCTGTAATTAGGCATTGAATGTATAGCCTTTGGCTTGAATTAGAAAAATTCAAGAGATGCGATAGGCTTTTGGAGACTTTCCAGTCCAGCGTTTAAATGCCGCGCTAAATGCATTAAGGCCAGAATAT
>CAJQND010000392.1 GCA_905479595.1 uncultured Hyphomicrobiales bacterium | reverse complement strand
AATATCGCGCTTGATCCGATGATCTCCGCTTATGAACAGATGAATTAGATGATCTGTGAGAGCGATTGCCATGATGACTGCACCAACAAGCATCACGGATTGGGGGATCCACAAGGCAGTCTTGTCCTGACCCTGGCTGATGTCGTTGAACTTCCATGACCAATACGTGGTTTTGACCGCGTAGTAGACAAAGTACCAGGCAAGGGCTGCGCCAACGCCAAAGCACCAGGTCTCAAGAATGCGCCGGCCCTTGCGGCCAACTGCATTTAGCAGAATAGAAACCCGGATATGGGCACCGCGGTTAAGCGCGTGGGCAAAGGCGAAAAACGAGGCTGCCGCCATGCAGTACCCGGCGTAATCAGGTGCGCCAGGAAATACCTCGCCCGTCCAACGGGCCAGCATTTGCAATAGAATGAGCACGAGAATGGCGATGAGAAACAGCGAGGCAATAACGCCGCTGGCGAAATAGAGCCGGTCAAGAACTGACCGGACAGTGTGTAATGCAGACATTGCAGGCCCCCGCCGCGTTCCGGAATTTGCGCATGATGCGCGAGGCGGGGAGGCACTTCAGCCTCCCCGACAAGTTTGGGTGTTATTTCATTGCGTGATAGGCATCGACGATGGCTTTGCCGTCAGCGCCCGCTTTTTCCAACCATTCGGTTGTCATTGTTACACCGATATCTTTCAGCTCTTTAGTGAGCTTTTCGCTGGCCGGACCAACTGTCATGCCGCCTGCGCGAAGACCCTTCAAGGTGAACTGGGTGTATTCTACCGCGCGCCATGTGCCGGCATATTCAGCCAATTCGGCGCAACCCTTGATGACGTTCTTGTTAGCGTCGCTTGCACCGTTCCAGATATCCTTGTTGACCATCACATAATTGCGTGGAAGCCAGCTATCCACTTCGTAAAAGTGGGTGAGGCTTTCCCAAACCTTGCGGTCATAGCCGGTGGCACCTGATGAAATCATGGATTCCGCAACGCCGGTGGCAAATGCTTGTGAAATTTCAGCAGCTTCAATCTGCACAGGAAGCATGCCGGTCAGTTCAGCGAGCCGCGCGGTGGCGGAATTGTAGGAGCGGAACTTGATGCCTTTCATATCAGCAACCGAGCCTACTTCTTTTTTGAAGTACAGCCCCTGTGGCGGCCATGGCACGGCATAAAGCAGCACCAGGTTTTGTGCATCGAGAAGCTTGGTCATGGTGGGCTTTGCAGCCTTCCAAAGTTTTGCAGCATCTTCAAAAGACGACGCCAGGAAGGGAAGGGAATCGACGCCGAACACGGCATTCTCGTTTTGGTGGCCGGAAAGCAGACGCTCGCCAATTTGTGCCTGTCCGGTTTGGATGGCGCGTTTGATATCGCCGCCTTTGAAAAGCGATCCAGACGGATGGGTAACGATTTCAATCGACCCGCCTGTGCCGGTGGTCACGCATTTTGCAAACTCAGCGCCTGTGGCAGAATGGAAATTGGTGGCAGAATACGCCATTGGCATATCCCATTTTTCAGCCAGTGCTCCGGTCGACCAGACGGCTGTAAGTGCTGTTGCAGCTAGAAGTTTCGAAAATGTTTTCAATTTTTCCTCCCTAGGAATTTTATGTTTTGTTGTTGGCCCGGAGCCATTCAATCCTATTTGGTTGCACCGGGGCAAGGTGAATATTCAAATGGTGGGTTACGATAAGTTATTCCTTGCCATGTGAAACAGCGAAATGGCTGATTTTCTCCATATCGACCTCAATGCCGAGCCCCGCTGTTTCCGGCACTTGTACTTTGCCGTCTTTAATGGGGAAGGGTTCGGCAAGAAGGTCTTGTTCAAGATAATAAGATGCCTGATAGAATTCGCAGCCAAGTGAGATGTTTGGGCTGGCAGCAATCATGTGGGTACCAGCAAGATGGGCAATGCCTGTTTCAAACATATCGCCGCCATAGGACGCCATGCCTGCGGCTGCGGCAATTTCAGAAATAGTTTTACTGTGGGTCAATCCACCAGATTTCATGATCTTGACCGATACACAATCGCAGATGTGTTCCTTCACCGCCCGCAACATGTCATTTGCAGAAAAAACGCTTTCATCGGCCATCAAAGGTGTGTCGAGGTTTGCGCGCAGGTTGGCCATAACGCCAAAATGCTGGCGCGCAACAGGTTGTTCAATGAACGTGACGGCAAACGCCTCGATGTCTTTGAGCTGGCGCAGGGCGTCAGTTGGCTCCATGCCCTGATTATAATCGACACGCACATCGAATTCAGGAAAGTCGGCACGCAGGATTTCAAGGCGCATGAGATCGAATGCGTGCCCGCACGTTCCGGTTTTCAGTTTTACGATATTGACCTTGTCGTCGCGCAGGGTTTGTAACAGCTCAATGTCCTGATCAAAATCTGGATTGGCGAGGGAAACAGAAAGCGGAATGGCGTCGCGGCATTTTCCGCCAAGCAGCGCCCAAACCGGCAAGTTGAAACACTTCCCGGCAAGGTCCAGCAAGGCTGTTTCCAATGCTGCCAGCGCCTCTGTCGCGTTGACGATTGATTTTCGGGCTATTTCCATAGTGCCGGCGATATCGCCAATTGCCGAGCCGATAACCACTGGCCGCAAGTAACGATGAAGCGCGGAAAAACTATTTTCGGCCGTTCCGGTGAAAACCACCCAGGGGGATGCCTCACCGAAGCCATGGACGCCACTTTCAGATGTCAGGCGCACAATGACTGCATCGATGGCATTGGCGACGCTGCCAATGCCGTGATCGCGTTGCGATGTAACAGGCATGGATACTTGCCAAACATCCATGGCAATAATTTTTTCTGTGGTGGAGGCCATTGTCATGCCACCCACTCGCTCACAGGTGCAGCGGCTTCATGGAGCGGTTGGGAGATGACATCCACCAATGTTGGCCCGTCATGGGCGAGCGCTTCTTTTAGCACCGCCTGCAAGTCTTCCGGGTCTTCCACCCGCCATGATTTAACGCCGAATGCCGATGCGACAGCAGCATGGTCGGTGCGGTTGAAATCGACATTGTAGAACCGTTTGTCAAAACCGGAATTTTGCCCGGCCTTGATCCAGCCATAGGTTGAGTTGGAGAATACAATGGATGTGATTGGCATGCGGTAGCGGGTGATGGTTTCAAACTCACCGCAGCAAAAACCGAAGGATCCATCGCCCATAACCGCAACTGTCTTCACGTCGGGCCGGCCAATGTGCGCGCCCATGGATGCAGCAAGGGCATATCCAAGTGCCCCGTGTGCCCGGTTGGTTATGAATTGCCGCCCTGCGCGCGGCCAGCGGTAGTGCGCTGAGAAATATGGACAAGGAGTGCCCGGATCGGCAACAATCTGTGCGTCGTCATCGAGCAAACCCATCAAAGCTGCCACCACGCGCTTTGGCCGGATTGGGCGTTCGATGCTGTTGGCCAAAGGTTCAAAATCAGCAAGCTTGGCCTGCCAGGCGCGCGCTGCGCGTGCAATGCCATTACCATCAACATTTGGGCTGTGACTTGCAACCTCAGCGGCCAGAGCAATCAACGCCAGGCGCGCATCTCCTACCAATGCAGCTTGCGTTTGGTAGTTGGCGCTTATGACTTCAGGGTCTGAATCAATATGAATGATAGGTGTTCCGGGCTTGGGCGAACGCCAGCGCTCTGTCGTCACAGAACCTGCACGGCACCCAATGAATAAAACCAGATCGGCTTCATCAACAACAGCACGGGTGGCAGGTACGGCACCGTTTGATCCCACAACACCAACTGCAAGCGGATCAGTTTCAGCAATTGAGCCCTGGCCGGAAACCGTGGTCGCCACTGGCATGTTCAGGCTCTGCGCCAACGCATGCAATACGTCCATTGCCCCGGCTATCACCACGCCGCCACCACATATGGCAACGGGTTTTTTTGCGGCGACAAGCATATTGGCGGCGTCTTTGATCGCTTCGGGATCAGGCCCTGAGGGTTCGGCAGGGAAATGCGTGTGATGCGGATCAGCCCAGATTTCATCTACATCTGTCTGGGCCTTCTGCACATCGAAAGGCAAAGCCAGGTGGGCCGCGCCTGGCCGCCCGGTGGTCATTGCGCGAAACGCTGAGCGCACCATGGCTGGCAACCGTTGGGCGTCGTCGATTGACCCGTTCCACTTTGTCAGTGGGCGGAAAAGTGCCGTTTGATCCAGCTCAGTTAAAGGATAGCGGCCCCGTGCTGTGGTTGAAATATCTGTGGTGATCGCCAGAATGGGGATGGAACTTTCATTTGCCTCGACCACGCCGGGCAGAATGTAGGTAGCGCCGCCACCGGATGGGCCTTCGCAAACGCCGGGCTTTCCGGTGACCCGTGCATATCCATCGGCCATATAGGCGGCGTGGCGCTCGTCACGGGTAAGAAAATGGGTAATGCCGTGGTCCAGGCGGGACATCGCATCATAAAGAGGCAGTGTGGTGTCGCCGCACAGCCCGAAAATGTGTTCCACTCCATGAGCCTGGAGCATTCTGACCATGGCTTCAGCCCCGGTGAGCGCGTTTGCGCGGCTAGATGATGACATTTTTTCATCCAATAATATTGTATTTCGTACTGTATACAGTATAGAATACTGAGGTGTTTGAAGGAGTCAAGCCAAGGTAGTCCGCATTTTGAAAGGTATTTTCAGGCTATGGGTAAAGGACGGGTTGAAACGCTTTATTTCGCTTTGCGCCAGATGAGCGTTAATTTCAGTCTGCGGCCTGGTGAACGATTGAACGAGGTTGCCCTTGCGCGCCAACTCGGCGCGAGCCGCACGCCTTTGCGAGAAGCTTTGAACCGGTTGGCAGCAGAAGGGTTCATTGATTTTGAACCGGGGCGGGGCTTCATCTGCCGAAAACTTTCTGTTCGCGAAGTAGATGATCTCTACCAGATGCGGATTGCGCTAGAGATCTACGCTTTACGTCTTGTTGTCGCCAATGCGGCTGATGATGCGTTGGGGGAAATCGCAGGTTTTCTCGACCGCACCCGTGAAGGTGAAAGCGGTGGATGGACCCTTGAGGACGTGGTGGCGTTCGATGAATATTTCCACGAAACGCTTGCAGCACTTGCAGGCAACAAAGAGTTATCCAGCACATTGAAAAACATCAACGCCCGTATCCGCTTTTTTCGCTGGGTCGATATGGAGGAACGCCGCCCGCGCACACAGCATGAGCACCGCGAAATCCTCGAAGCAGTCATAGCGCGTGATGGTGAGTTGGCAGTTGAACTAATGGAACGTCATATCGACCGACGCAGCAGCCAGATTGCCGATGCGCTGAAGGAATGTTACGCCAAGCTGTTTCTGGACGGTGATTTTACCGAACCATCTTTTATCGAAGAGGTTTCAATATGAAGGTCGTCGGTGGCAAGTCTATTTATGGTGCGTCGGTTGGCATTTTGATGCTCGATGCAAAGTTCCCGCGCATCCCAGGCGATATCGGCAATGCCACCACCTGGCCGTTTCCAGTGCTCTATAAAATTGTGCGCGATGCGACCCCGGACCGTGTGGTCCGTAAAAAGGCTGAGGGGTTGCTGGAAAATTTCATCATTGCTGCCAAAGAACTGGTCGCGGATGGCGCAGACGGAATTACCACCAATTGTGGATTTCTCTCAATTTTCCAAGAGGAAATTGCCGCTGCTGTCGCGGTGCCGGTTGTTACGTCATCCCTCATGCAGGTGGCGATGGTCAATGCTGTTTTACCACCAGGAAAGCAGGCTGGCATTTTGACGATTAGCGGCTCAACGCTTACTGAAAACCATTTAAAGACGGCGAATGTGCCGCTTGGGACGCCCGTTGGGACCACTGAAGGCGGCAAGGAATTTTCCCGGGTCATCCTTGGTAACGAGCTGGAACTGGATGTGGAAGCCGCGCGTGCCGACAATGTAGAAGCGGCGCGCGCGCTTGTTTCAAACCGTGATGATATTGGCGCTCTGGTTCTGGAATGCACCAATATGGTGCCTTATGCGGCAGACATCAGGGAGGCAACGGATGTTCCGGTGTTTTCCATGAGAGATCTCATCTGCTGGTTTCACCAGGGGCTTAACCCTAAACACTATTAGCGGACGTTCAGCACTGCGCTTTTCGCGCCGCGGATCACCTCATAGGCCACCGAACGGTGCACCATTCTTTGCAAGCGCTTGGTGCGTTTGTTGACAACAACCGTAATGGCAGAGTTGGCGCTTTGGCGGATAATACGTTGGCTTGGTGGGCCAATTAACGCCTTGGTTTCCGCGACCGGTATTTTCATGGCTTTGAGAATGGCAACCGCATTTGCCAGGTGTTCTTCAGCGATCTTCGCTCCTTTTTTGGACGGAGATACGCACATAATTTTAATCGGCATTTTGGCGTGATGGCCAAGTACGGCTGCTTTCTTGAGCGCATCGGTTGATCGCGCGGTACCGTCTGTGCAAATCGCCATGCCGGTTTTGTTGAAGCTCTTGCGCGCCACCATGACAGAGCACGGTGCAAGCATCATGACTTTTTGCACCACGCCGGCATTGAACAATGCAAAGAATTCATTGCGCCACTTGGACGGCTCGCCGAGAATCATCAAATTATAGGGTCCGAGTTCATACTGGTCGAGGATACCGCTCACTACATCTGGAGCGGTCTTGAGTTTGAGTACGACAGACTTGCCCTGCTTATTGGTGTATTCGACCTTGTTGTCGCCGAGCGGATCGTTCCAGGTGTCGGTGTGAGAGGCAGTTGGTGCCCAGGCACCAGTATCAAGCCCTTCTTCTTTCAGCACTTCCAGGCCGCGTTTAAGATATTTGATGCCCGGAAGATCAAGTCCCCAATCGAGCATATTCTCGCGCGCGACGCGCACCTGCAATCCACCAGAACGCATGCCCTGGTCAACCAGGCGAACATAGAGAAGGATAATGTCCACCTCTTTGCTTTTGCCCAGCCGGGCCGCATGGCGCACAGTGTTGAAAGATTCTTCGCTGCCATCAATGCATGCAAGAATGCGAAATCGCTTGCGCCGTTCCGCACGTACCCCGGCAAGCTCCGCGCGGGCTTCGCGTTCAATTCGCGACATTGTTTTTTTGTGGTCTTTTGAAAACAGCATAGTCAATGAACCGTTAGGGGCCAATTAGTGGCCAATAGAAGGTGGCCGCCAATAGAAGGATTATGGTCGACACGATGACCATACGCCAGCCAACTATCAAAAAGTCGGTGGTTTTAAGATAACCTGATGCATAAACAATGGTGCAAGCGGGGGTCCCGACTACAGTAAGGTAGGCGAAGGCCGAGGACACGGCAGTAATGAAACCGAGAATAATCGGGCTCTCTCCTGCCACTGTGGCAAGTTTCAAAACAATCGGCCCGAGTACCGCAACTGCTGCCCCATTTGACATGGTATTGGTAACCCCGGTTGTTAGCAGCGAGACTGCCGCCCACAGGCCAATACCAGAATCGGCACCAATCGGCGTAAGAGCAGCAAGGAATGTCTCGGCAATCCATTCTGCACCACCGGTGACCTTCATTTCCACTCCAAGGGAAATAGCGGCGGCATAAAGCAGAACCACGCCCCAGTTTACCCCGTTATTGATTTCCTCCCAGCGCACCAGTCCGGCGATCAAGAACAATGCGGCACCCATCAGCGCGATGGTTCCCATGCCGAGATCCTGGGAAAAGAAGATCCAACCGATGAGCACGGCAAAGAAGATCAAGATCGCCATCCAGTCCGCCGGGCGCAGGGGCCCTTGAGCTTCAACCTGGGTACGCAATTTGGCAACCGCGCGATTGAGATATTTGTATTCCGGCTTGAAGGCGGTGAATAATACAAGCGTCACAAAAGGCAACTGCACCAGGAACAGTGGATACGCATAGGCCATCCACTTTACGTAATCGATCAGGAATTGCCGAGTTTCAGGATTGGTAGGGTCGTAGAAAAACTCTTTCCAATACCCAATCATGATGGCGTTTCGTGCCCCGCCAGACGGGGTGCCAATGCCTGCAACCGAACACCCGTATGAAATTGAAAGCAGCAATACAGCCGCCAACCGCCGCACGCGGCGTGGGTCATCTGATGTCAGCGTGATCAGGGTAATGCCTACAGGCAGCATCATGGCGGCCACAGTGTGTTCGCCTACAAAGGAGGCAAGAATTCCCGAAACCAGCGTAATGCCGAAACAGATATTTACGGTGCGGGTGCCAGTCATGCGCACAATCAGCCAGGCGATGCGCTTGTCAAGCTGCTGTTTGACAACCGCCACAGCCAGCATAAGCGAGCCCATGATGAACAAAACAGAATCGGTCATCAGGGTTTTGGCAACTTTTGTCGAATCGAGGCCGAGCAACAGCACCTGGCCGACAATAATCAGCAAAGCGACCGTCGGCAGGGGAATAGGCTCTGTAATGAACAAAATTGTTGCGACCACCGACATGGTCAGCACAATCGCGCCTTCATGGCTTAACCCTTGGGGCAGCGGAAGCTGCAAGAGCACAGCGCCAACAATCATGGCGATGAAAAACCAGCGTTTCTCCCAGAAATAATAAAGATTTATCTGCTGACTGGCCATGACCAGTTTTTGAAAGCCGCGCCGGCGCAAGCGCGCAGCCAGATCATGTGCAGGCTCGTGGGCCTGCAAACTGTTTACAACAAGATCTGTCGCGCTCACCTTTAACTTGCCCCCTTGGCCATGTGCATGACACATTGGCTAAGCTTCTCTGATTGGCTCAGAAGCGGATCCGAACTATCCCCACAAACTGCCAGTTTGCGCCAAAATCGTTAAGTCTTTATAGCAAACGGCACCTGGCTTACCGTCATTTGAATTCAAGGTTTAGATATGTCCACTCTCGATAATGTTCTTTCACAAATTGACGCTAACATTGATGTTAGCATTGACCGTCTTTTTGAACTGATCCGTATTCCTAGTATTTCAACTGACCCTGCTTATCGTGACGCGTGTATTGAGGCTGCTGAATGGGCCAAGAATACGCTCATTGAGGTTGGCTTCAATGCCGCCATTCGTCCAACAACGGGAATGCCGATGGTTGTCGGGCATCACGCCCCGGAAAACTTACCTAAAGATGCACCCCATTTACTCTTCTACGGACATTATGACGTCCAACCCGCTGATCCGCTTGAGATGTGGAACACGCCACCATTCGAACCGGTGCGGGTTACGGGGCCGGACAATATTGAAAAAATATACGCTCGCGGTGCATCAGACGACAAGGGCCAGTTGCTGACTTTTGTTGAGGCCTGCCGCGCATGGATCGAGGTGAACGGACATTTGCCGGTTAAAGTGACCGTGCTGTTTGAGGGTGAAGAAGAATCAGGTTCGCCCTCGCTCGCTGCATTTCTTGATGAGAACGCAGATGAGTTGAGCTGCGATGTTGCTCTTATTTGCGACACCAATATGTGGGATGCAGAAACGCCAGCCATCACCACAAGGTTGCGCGGTGTCATGCATGATGAAGTGACAATTACCGGCCCGTCGCGGGATTTGCACTCAGGTCTTTATGGTGGCGTGGCGCGTAACCCGATACGGGTGTTAACGCGTATTGTTGCCGATCTGCATGATGATGATGGGCGCATTACTATTCCAGGATTCTATGATGGCGTAAAAGCCGTGCCGCCTGAGACCCGCGCCCGTTGGCAAGGGTTGAATTTTCCCATGGATGCTTTTTTGGGCGAAGTCGGTTTGTCGGTTCCTGCAGGTGAAGCGGAGTTTCCAGCACTTGAGCAGCTTTGGGCCCGGCCAACTTGCGATATGAATGGCATCATTTCCGGATATACCGGCGAGGGGACCAAAACCGTTATCCCATCTGAAGCAACTGCAAAATGTTCTTTCCGGCTGGTTACGGGCCAGGACCCGTTAGCAATCCGCAAGGCGTTCCGAGACTTTGTAAACGACCGTCTGCCGTCAGATTGCACCGCGACCTTTGACGGTCATGGTGCTGGCACCGCATTGGAGGTACCGCTCGACAATCCGTTTTTGCAAAAAGCTGCTGATGCAATGAGTGAAGAATTTGGCAAGCAGACCGTCCTTATGGGCAATGGTGCGTCAATACCCATCGCCACCAGTTTCAAGGAAACATTGTCGATGGATTCCCTGTTGATCGGGTTTGCGTTGAATGATGACCAGATTCACAGCCCAAATGAGAAATACAATGTCGCCAGCTTTACCCGCGGCACAAGGTCATGGGCGCGCATCTTGCAGGCACTTGCAGAATAATGATGGCGAACGAAATGACAAATATGGACCGGGCAAAAGCCTATGTTGAAGCTTCAAACGCTCGTGACCTTGAACGGGTAGAGGCAATGTTTGCTGCAGATGCGGAATATGTTTCCACCGGTGCAGGCAGCCATACCGGGCGCAAATCCATCCGAACGATGATGGACAATTTCTTTGCCGCATTTTCTGGGCTCATTTGGGTAACGCAAGATTGGCACATTGATGCGGACGGGGCACATGCCTTTGACTTCGTGATGACCGGCCTTAATACCCAGAGTGGCGAAGAGGTTAAAAAGGCAGGCCATGAACGCATCTGGATAAATGGAGATGGATTGATCTCGCGTATCGAGGTGCGGGCCTGATGTTCTTTCAACTTTTCATCGGATCGCTGGTAATCGCTGCCACTGTTGCGGTTCATGCGGAAATGCTAAACCGCCTTTCGCCGATGCTGGCTGTTGGCGGCAAGCTCGCGCGGCGTCACCTATCCCGTTTTGCTGGCACGGGACTTATCATTTTTGGGGTCTTGTACATTATGCTCGCCCACACGATTGAGGTGTGGATCTGGGCATTTGTGCTCATGCTCACTGGTGCGGTGGAGGGGCTTGAGCCCTCGGTTTATTTCTCTCTGGTAAGTTTTACGACATTGGGGTTTGGCGATATTATTCTCGATCCTCAATGGCGACTTTTATCAGCGTTGATTGGTGCCAACGGGTTTCTTCTATTTGGCTGGAGCACCGCCTATATGGTCGAGCTTATCCGCCGGGTGCGTCAGGAAAGCTGATGGGATTTTTCATTCAAAACGGAACAATTGAACTGGACGCGGAACCGTCTGGTATGCCTGGTATGGTGGCGGCAATTGAACGGTTGATCGATTACACAGGCGGTGAAATTACCGGAAGCGCAGAGAACAAGCGCAGCTTTCGCGTTCCACCATTTATCTTTGCCGGTCGCACAAAGCCCCTGGCGCGGTTAAGCCATGGCGAGATTGAGTTGCATCCAGATGGTGATGACAAAGTTGAAATTCGCTACCGGGTACGCACTTCAAACGTAAATGTGGTGGCCAGTTTTGTGATCATCGCGATCGTGACGGCCATCGCGGTGCTCGCCTGGCGTGAAGGACAGACAACCGACCCGCTGGTTTTCGCCCTGGTTCTGGCGCTTGGCCCGCTATTTGCGTTTACGTTGGTGCATCAATCGGTATCGCGGTTTGCGCGCGAATTAAAAGATGCCTGCCTGCTGGGGGCAAGCTACGGCCATTCAGACAGTCCACTGCACTAATACTAATGATGCCGGAAGCGCGGTTTGCGTGGCTTGCCGCGTATGATGGTTTCCCGGTGCAAAGTGTATGCGCCAGATAAGGCGATCAGCACGATGCCCGCAATTGCCCAGTGGTCGGGAAATTCGCACCAGACAAAATATCCAGAGAGCAATGCCCAA
>CAJQND010000391.1 GCA_905479595.1 uncultured Hyphomicrobiales bacterium | reverse complement strand
GCCGGCCTGGTATGGCGCTGCAGTCGGGTTGGTGGTGGCGTTTGCCCTTGCGGCATGGGCCTGGTTTGATCCAGCGCGCGCGGCGGCAGGTGCGCGAATCACTTTCCTTTTTGCTTCGGTTACCGGCCTTGCTTCGGTCCTGGGTCTTGTTTACGCGGGCGTTATCAGAGCTAAAGCATCCTTGATTTTCTTTGCATCGGTATTTGTTTGGACCCTGATCGCCATTGCCGCAATTTTTGATTTTTTCGATCCCGGGCTGCTTCAGCTTGCTGTTATTTGCGGGCTAATTCTGGTTATGGCAATTGCAACGCTTACACTTGGGCGGTTTGCGATCAACCAAGGGGTCATCCATTCTAAATTTTTCGAAGATTCCGGCCGCCGGGCTCTGGCTCTTGCCGGCTCTGAGCAATGCGTTTGGGACTGGAATGAGGAGCGCAGTCATCTCCATGTCGGCCCGGAGTTGGAACGCGCTTTGGGGTATTCTCCAGGTAAAATTTCAAAAGGCGGCCTGAAGGCATGGTTGGGGATAATCCACCCGGCTGACCGCCCGAGCTACCTTTCTGGCATTGAAGCTTCGATCCGGCGGGGGAAGGGGGTATTGCGGCAGCAATTCCGCCTGCGCAAATCTGATGAAACATATCGCTGGTATGAGTTGCGGGGCCGTGCACTTCCTGGTGAGCAGGATCACGCATCACGCTGCATCGGCACCTTGTGTGATATCACGACCAGCAAACGCGCTGAAGATAGTCTGCTGTTTGATGCGGTACATGACCGGATTACCCGGTTGCCCAATCGCGCACTTTTCCTTGATCGGCTGGAGCGCGCCATGCGCCGCGGGCTCGATGCTGAAGACAGCAAAATTGCTGTAGTCGTGGTTGATCTCGACCGCTTTAAAAATGTGAATGACGGCCTTGGCCACCCGGTTGGCGATAGCCTGCTTTTGACCATGGCCCGCCGTTTGCGCGAATTTGTTGGACCAGATGATACGTTGGCGCGCATTGCCGGTGACCAGTTTGGACTGATCATCAATGCGGCAAACCCGGAACGCGATATCGCTGAGTTCGCAAACACCATTCGCGAAGCCTTGGCGCAACCTATTGAGATAAAATCACGTGAAGTTATTCTCACAGCATGTCTGGGGATTGCAGAGTTTAATCGAAACACCGAAGTTCCAGAAGAGTTGCTGAAAGACGCAGAGATTGCGCTGTTTGAAGCGAAACGCAAAGGCAAGAACATAATTGAAGTGTTTAACCCTGAAATGCGCAACGACCGCTCTGAACTTGTGCATTTGGAAACCGAACTTCGTGGTGCGCTTGAGCGCAATGAAATCGAAGTGATGTTCCAGCCAATTACGCGCATCGAGGATCTTGAACTTGCCGGTTTTGAAGCTCTTGTGCGTTGGCGCCACCGGCAGCGCGGGCTTTTAGCGCCTGATGAGTTTCTCGATATGGCTGAGGAAACCGGACTGATTTCAGAGATGGGGGAATTCGTTTTAAACGAAGCCGCCCTCCAGCTTGGTATTTGGCAACGGGCTTTTCGTCCCGAACAACCGTTGTTTGTTGCCATAAATCTTTCCCATAGTCAGGTGTTGGGCCGTGGGCTTGTTGATGAAGTGGCGGCGGTTCTTGGCCGCGAGGATTTGGCTCCCGGCACTTTGAAAATCGAAATCACTGAATCGATGGTGATGGAAAATCCAGAATTATCGGTGCAGATACTCGATCGCCTGAAGCGCCTTGGGGTGGGGCTCTCATGTGATGATTTTGGAACAGGATACTCATCGCTGGCGATGCTGGAGCGGTTGCCGTTTGATACGTTAAAGCTCGACAAGGCATTTCTTGAACCTGATCCCGAAAGCGATACTGCGGCGATCATTCTGGAAGCTGTAATCAATCTGGCACATGATCTCGATCTGGTGGTTGTTGCGGAAGGGGTTGAGAACAAGGAGCAGGTTGAACGCTTGCGCGAACTGGAGTGCGATCTTGCCCAAGGGTTCCATTTTGGTGAACCGATGACCGCGCGAAAAGTTATCGAAACGCTTGGTGGTTCGCCCTTCCTGTTGTCACGCCAAGGTGGGAATGAGCGCAGCGGCTTTCTCAAGCGCGTGTTTGACGGGCGGCGTAACCGCGACCCGGATGCCAATGTATTCGTTACAAAACCTACAATTGCAGCCGGTGGCAACGTGGCACCAGCACCCTCAAGATCAAGAGTTCCTCCCGCTGAGGCAAATCGGACCACACCTGTGCGCAGCCCGCTTGCCGATGGCCAACTCCATCCTACAGAGGCTGTGGAACCAGAAATCGTCAGTGGTGATGGCGCAGCGAACCCGCCGCTGCGCGTACCCCCACCGGTGGCGAACGTTCCACGTATGGGTATGCCTGTGCCGGGTTCTTTGCCAGAATCGCATGTTCATGAAAGGGAAGAAGAACCTGCTACCGCACCAAGTTTTCCTGCCCCCGCACCGGCCCCGATTGCGGCAGAACCGGAAGTTCCAAAAGATGATTTGCAGCTGATTGCCGGTGTTGGCGATACGATCCACCACGTGCTCGACGAGATGGGCATCACCACATTTACCCAGATTGCTGAACTGTCCGACGAAGAGGCCGAACGTATCAATACACGTATTGGGTTCCCCGGACGTGTTCAAAGTGACCTTTGGGCCGAACAAGCCCGCCAACTGGCGTCGGGTGAGCCGGCATGGAGCATGGACCACTTTGCGACTACGAAGGATAGGGTGGCCGCCGAGCGCGCGCCAATTGAAGCTGTAGTTGAGGAAGAGGTACCCGAGGTGTTGGAAGTTCTTCCCCGAATACCAATTCCAAG
Organism: uncultured Hyphomicrobiales bacterium; assembly: GCA_905479595.1. Classification (GTDB taxonomy): domain Bacteria; phylum Pseudomonadota; class Alphaproteobacteria; order Rhizobiales; family CAJQND01; genus CAJQND01. Next base: position 57 of record CAJQND010000391.1, on the reverse strand, counting down.
CAGAATTGCTGCGAGCACGCTCGACGAGGACGCGGTGGCTGATGATGATGAGCCCGA
>CAJQND010000390.1 GCA_905479595.1 uncultured Hyphomicrobiales bacterium | reverse complement strand
CATGGTGCCGGAAAGCGGGACGGTGATAACCCATGCAGCAGCAATTTTGAGCAACATGGACCGCTTCACAAGTTCCTGCCGGTAAACCCGTTTCAAACTGCGACGCTCTTTCTTGAATAAGTTCAGGTCACCCTTTTTCTTCTTCAGTTCCTGTAGCAATTCGCCTTTTTCGTTGATCGATACCTGTTCAAATTTTTCCAGAAATTCTTCAACAGCTTCCGGATTTTCATCGTCTTCGTGATGTTCCTTGATCTCATCGAGCATCCGTTGATGGTTAGCCTCCAGGAATTCGCGCAGGAATCCAACGCCAAAAACCCCGCCGACAGCGATATGTGTCGAACTGACCGGCAGTCCAAGTTGGGTTGCGATAATCACTGTGATTGCGGCCGCCAATGCAACGCAAAATGCCCGCATTTTATCTAGTTCGGTTATTTCAGTCCCGACCGTGCGGATGAGTTTTGGGCCATACAAGGCCAGACCCAGGGCAATTCCAAGAGCACCAACCATCATCACCCAAAGGGGGATTCCGGCTTTCTTTACAATTCCTCCCTGCATAATCGCATCGTTGATTGCCGCCAACGGGCCGACCGCATTTGCAACATCGTTCGCGCCATGGGCAAAGCTCAGCAATGCCGCGCCAAACACAAGCGGGATCGTGAAGAGCTGATTGACGCTTTCGCGATCATTGGAGAGCTTCTTCGCCCTCTTCCTGATCATTGGCTTTACCAACAGATATATGGCGATGGCTATTACGAAACCGAGTCCAAGTGCTGTCAGAAACTCAAGCTTCCAGATTTTCTTCAGGCCCTTGAGCAAGAGGTAGCTTGAAAATGCCCATCCCATAATGGCGATCAAAAAAGGTACCCATTTTTGGGCAGCGGAGATTTTATCGGTCTGATAAACAATCGTGCGCTTGATTAAATAGAGAAACCCGGCTGCGATCAGCCCGCCCAGAACCGGTGATATGATCCAGCTGGACGCAATCGCTCCCATTTGATTCCAGTTCGCAATCTGCCAGCCGCCTGCCGCAACCCCTGCGCCAAGAACCCCACCAACGATTGAGTGGGTGGTTGAAACCGGCGCGCCGACGGCGGTAGCGATGTTCAACCAAACCGCAGCGGCCAGGAGGGCAGCAGTCATCAACCAGACAAAAGTGTCGGCATTGTTTATCAGGTCAGGGTCAATGATGCCTTTTTTGATTGTTGAAACCACATCGCCGCCAGCGATCAAAGCGCCGGAGGCTTCAAAAACAGCAGCCAGTATAATTGCGCCGGTCAACGTAATGGCGTTAGAGCCAACTGCGGGGCCGACATTGTTGGCGACATCGTTTGCACCAATGTTAATGGCCATATAGCCGCCAATCATTGCCGCAACCACCAGCATCATGCTGTCTGGCGCACTCGCAATCCGCAAATTGGCAAAAATCATGATGCCGACGATGAACAAAATGGCACATCCAAGCCGGAGCAATTCTTTGCGGCTGACAAAGGTCGCATTTTCAATCTTGTTCAGATTCAAAAATTCCATTTCGATCCCCGCAATTGGCCAATCACACTTCCCGCCTTCAGGCAGAAACACATTTTCACTAAGAGAGACTTGGGCAACTCATCGTAAAAACTGCAAACAGAAATTTTCTGAAATTCCCCTCGCCATTACGCAACCGTAAAACGGCTCCGATGATGATTGGCAAATGAAAAATTTACCCGCGGGCGATTTGTCACACGAGAGTGCGCACTATGTGCGTAATTCCTCTATTTCCGGGAGTTTTTGCACAACATATCCACCATTGCCTCAACTGAATGAGCGGTTGGCAGATCAGGGGCGGGGGGACGCGATACCATCAAAACCGGCAGTCGCAATGTGCGGGCTGCCTGCAGTTTTGCAGACGTCGCCTTGCCGCCGGAATTCTTGGTAACAAGATGAGTGATGTGCTCGGTGCGCATCAACAAAAGCTCGTCCTCGGGCCGGAATGGCGGGCGGTTGCGCAACACCTTGTGGGGGGCGAGGGGAGGGGTTTCGGGTGCCTCTATCATTCTGGCAAGCACTTTGATGTCGAGACGGGCAAAAAATGGCGCAATTTCCTGCCGCCCTACGGTGACAAGAGGCCGTGATCCGGCGGGCAGAATTTCAGCCGCCTGCTCAATGCTTTCCACCATCTGCCAGCGATCATCTTTCAAAGGCCGCCATTCTTTACGTTCCAGCCATAAACATGGAATACCGGTTGCCGCTGAAGCGGTTGCAGCACTTTGTGAAATGCGGTTGGCAAATGGATGGGTGGCGTCGACAAAGGTGGTGATTTTTTCGCTTTCAAGATAGTCAGCAAGACCATCTGCTCCGCCGAAACCGCCAATGCGTACTTCGCCAGCCGGGATGAGAGGGTTTGCGGTGCGCCCTGCGAGAGAAAAAACAACCTTGAAGCGCCTGTCGGAACCTAGAATATCGGCCAGTCTCCGGGCTTCCATTGTGCCGCCTAGGATCAAAATCTTAGCCATCGCCTAACTGCTTCTTCCAATTATATTGCCTGCGCGGTCTGTAACCACGATATCAATCACCACAGGTGCATCCCGCAATACGCCAATAGCAGTACTACGTGCATTGTCTGCGATTATCGCGCCTAAGTCGAGACCAGCATTCGCCGTCTCGGTCAACACCTGGTTTGCTGTATTTGCCTGTTTTGCCGCGACAATCAGGGTTGCACCGCCACCTGCTTTGCGCACCTGATCGGACAACCAATCGAAATCGACCTGGCTACGGCCAGAGTGAAGATCGAGGAAACCTTGCGCAAGCTTTGTCATCTTTGCAAAACCTCCGGCAATCGTCATCTTTGGCACCGGGTGCTTGCGCAAGTATTTCAACATGCCGCCCGCAAAATCTCCCATATCGATCAAGGCCACATCAGGCAATCCATAGAGCTTTTTTACAGTCGCTTCAGACGTCGATCCGGTTGCGGCAGCAATATGGGGAAATCCTTGTGCGCAAGCCACATCAATGCCGCGGTGGATGGAGTGTATCCATGCTGAGCAGGAAAACGGATGGACAATTCCAGTGGTGCCGAGAATGGACAAACCACCGGTAATACCAAGGCGTGGGTTCCAGGTCTTTTCCGCCAGTGTATCACCGCCAGGAATGGAGATTTCGATTTCCACGTCTCCCGGAGCACCGAAATGGCGCGCTACCTCTTCAATGGTGTCCCGCATCATTGAGCGTGGCACCGGATT
>CAJQND010000389.1 GCA_905479595.1 uncultured Hyphomicrobiales bacterium | reverse complement strand
GATTGGGTGTCGGAGCCGAACATCAGATTAAGCAATTGCGCCATCATGATCGCCACACCAAAGGTGGCCAGCAGCGAGGTAAACAGATCGCGCCCGATCACTCTGGAAATCACCAGCTTGTAGATCAGCCACCCGACGCCCCACATGACAATGAATGCAATCGGCACGCCAAACAGCGGTGGCATGCCCTTTTGGGTCAGCCACCAGGCGACATATCCCCCGGAGATAACAAAGTCTCCCTGGGCGAGGTTTTTGACATTCATCACCCCCCAGACCAGCGCCAGACCATATGCTGCCACCGCGAACAACGCGCCAATCATCAAGCCATCGAGAATGATCTTGACGTTGACCACCGGAAATTCAAAGAGCAATCCGATATTGCCAAATATTTGCTCCATTCCGAAGCGCCCCTCCCCTGCGGAATTGTGCCCCAGGCGCTTGTTCATGCGCCTGAGGGATTATTGTAACCTGTAGTCTACGTCTTACTGCGCCTTGCGCGGCCAGTTGACCTTGTGAGAGGCAAATGCCGACGGGGCGACCACGTTATATTTGCCGTCCTGAATCTGGCGCAACACCATAGGTTTGGCGATGTTGTTGCCTTCAGGTGCAAACTTGATCTTGCCGTAGAATGTGGCGAGATCAGTTGCCGAAAGCGCATCACGCACCTTTTCCTTGTCCAACGAACCTGCGCGCTCAAATGCATCCTTGAATACATAAACCGCAGCGGAGGCCTGTGCTGTCTGGTAAGGCACTTTCTTTTCGGCATACTCTTTATAGGCTGCCTTGAATTCCGTTTCGAAATTCGCCGCAGAACCGAAAATCGGGTCTTCGTATGACAGGGTTTCGGCCCACTGGGTCGAGCACAGAAGGTCGTTTGCCACAGCACCGAACTTGCCGGTCACGTCTGCTGCCTCACAATGGGTGAGCGCAATCATTGGCACATCGATTTTCATCTCGCCAATCTGGCGCACAGCAGTTGCTGCACCCTTTGAGTGGCCGGAAACAATGAGCAGATCGGGCTTGAGCAGTTTCACCTTGGTCAAAATAGCGCTCATATCTGACAAATCGCGTGGAAGCTTTTCGTCGATCACTACTTTCATGCCAAGTTTTTCAGCATCCGCCAGAACGCCAGCGCGAATATCCAGCGAGAACGGGTCGTTCTCAACCGCAACCGCCACTTTCACATCTGATGCCTGCTTGCCGGCTTCCTTGGCTTTTTCTGCCGCAAGGGTAACCGCTGAGGCAAGATACTGCTCAGACGTTGAGAGCACTGCAAAGAGATATTTACGGCCCTTGTTGAACAAAGAGCGCGAAGCACCTTCAGCTTCAACCATGGGGATTTGATACTTCTCGGTGACCGGGGCAATCGCCTTGGTCAAGCCAGACGAGTATGGCCCAAGCATATATTGAATCTTGTCCTGGTTGATCAGACGCTCTGCCAGTGTGGCACCGCGGTCGCCCTTGGATTCATCATCATAATAGGTAACAGCGAAATTATAGCATTTGTCACCAACCTTGATGCCGCCAGCGTCCTTGATCTTCTTGATGGCGAAATCGTAGCCATTTTGGGCGTGGACGCCATTGGTGGCATATTTGCCGGTTAGCGAAATCGCCGACCCAAGTTTGATCTCACCGCACTCCATTGCACTGGCAATGCCAGGTGCAGCCAGAGTGAAGCACGCAGCAGCAGCCGCAATTGCATATTTTTTATAGTGGAACATGCGCTCGTTTCCTCCCATGTAAGTTGCGCAAATTTATCTTGTTACCCGCCCGGAGTTTCCCCGGTTGTCAGGTACTCGCGAGATCATAAGCCGGTATTACCCCACCTGACCAGACCCTATTATATAACTTCGTCTTCGCGATTGTCGGTTTCACCGTAACGCTTGAGAATAGCTGGCTTTAAACCCGAGTAAAGATCGTCCAAACCTGCCGCTATCTTGGCGTTTTCTCGCTCAAACAGACTGTTCCCCTGAAGATCACTTTCCACCAGAAACGGGCCGAAGTTCTCGACATCGATTACCCATACGCATTGGGCGAGCCCAAGCTCTTCGCGCCAATAGGTGGTGACCACCTGCTTGACCCCGCGCCCAAGCAACGCGCCTGTGCCATACCCCACCGTGGTGAGGTAGATCGCGCCATTGGGCACAAATTTTTCCAGATATACTTCCGGTGCCATACCGCCCTTGCCGATGATGATCTTGCAGCCTGAGATTTCGAACCATTTATCAAGCCATTTGTTGAACCTGAATGATGCGGTTGCTGTCACTGCGCCCATGTCATAGCTACCATCGGGCTTGATGGTTGCCGCAGGCGAACAGTGGAAATTGACATTGCCAATTTCTGCCTGACTGGCCGGCATACCTAAGCCATCTTCCACCGCTTTTTTGTAAACGCCTTCGCGCGCAGTGAAAATGCGGCCTTCGAGATAAACCACCATGCCAGGCTCCAGCCCGCGCAAGTCTTCAGTGGTTACAGGCAGTTTCAGCCGGACTGTTTTAAGTTTTGAACCTGGCTTGGCCATTCAACTGTCTCCCGGCGTGAATATGAGGTAAACCATTCAGGGTCGGTGCGAAATTCCGCCCGGCCGTCAGCAAAAACCCGCGCACTGGCGCGCCGTGATGACAAGCAAAACATGTGCACACTCATGGGCGTGCCGCCGGTATGGCAAAAGCCTGCCTCAATATGGCAATCAACCACCATTGACGAACCCATAAAGCCCATCGCGCCCATACCGATCTTGTTGCCCAATTGCTTGAGTTCGTCTTCCAGCTCAGCAACGCCGGGATCTGGATTGCGGCTCCCGACCGTGCGTAAACATGCCGCCTGTTTGCCTAACACCACACATGTGTCTTTTGATCCGCCAAGGCCGATACCAACAATGGCGGGCTGACAGGCTAGTCCGCGTTTTCCAAACGCTATCAGTGTATCGAGGAAAAACCGCCGGATACCGTCAATGCCATCGCCTGGAAACAGCATCCGGTAATCGCTGCCAAACAATCCGCCTTTATGCACAGTGGTAAGGTCCACCCAGTCTGCATCTGGATGAAACGCATAGTCAATTTCCGGCGCGTTGAGACCAACATTGTTGTCATGGTCAGTGCGCCATAATGGATGCACCCGGTTGGGGCGCAATGGCACACTCTCGGTCGCCGCCGCAGTTGCCCGGCGCAACGCCGCCTCCAGGGCAACCGGCCCGCCTTCGACCTGCGCCTCGTTGCCATATTTGACAAACCAGCGTGGCACTCCGGTATCGCCGCACATGGCGCGGCGATCTTCTTTCGCGGCGTCATAATTGTCGAGCATTGCCTGAATTACGAAAGCGGAAAGATCGCCGGTTTCCGTATTGGCCATGCCGCGCAGGCCGTCAACATAGTCATCAGGTATTTCAATAGCGGCCTTGGCCATGAGCTGATCTGCAGCCGCTTCGAGCGCGCGAATAGGTATTTTAGGGTCAGGACTCATTAATAGTCTCCATTCTGCGCAAACTGCAAAGCCAGCCAGCAAGGCGGAAAGGCGCAGGATACCATCCGGTTTTCAAGGCTTTCCAACGAAGCTGGCAGGCTTTGCAGTCGCGCCCGAAGGGTCTCTACAGGAGGGCCCACC
>CAJQND010000388.1 GCA_905479595.1 uncultured Hyphomicrobiales bacterium | reverse complement strand
ACCAGAATGCCCGCACCCACAAACCAGGTTTGCCGCCAGCCAATGAACCCCGCCAACGCCACTGCCAGCGCAGGGGAAACCGCCTCACCGGCCGCAAAGCCAAGAGATGCAATTGAAACCGCGCGGCCGCGCTGGGCAGAAAACCAACGGCCCATGGCAGTCATCGCGATATGCCCAAGCATGCCCTGGCCGAAAAGGCGCAAGCCAAAAAGCACTAGAACCAGCATCCAGATGGAACCAACCGCGCCCATTCCTGCACACGCCAAGGCCAATCCGGCGACGGCCCCGATGGAAAGCGGGGCAATGCGCATATGGTCGGCAAGCTTGCCAAGCCACACAAGAGTGATCGCGCTTGCCACCGTGGCAATGGCATACAGCCCGCCAAAATCCCCGTGGCTTAGGCCAAACTCGCCACGAATCTCACCACCAAACAGCGAAATAAAAAATGTTTGACCAAAGCTGGAAGACAGCGTGAGCAAAAAGCCACCGGCCAGCCAGCGGCGATTCGCCTGCAAAAATGCCAGATACGTCACGTGAATCAACCTTTAAAAAATGAAACTTCTGCATACACGTAAGCGTTTAAACCCGCCACTTTTAAAAATCTTTTTGCCAATGTCGAAACTTCGCCACATTCTCGCGCGAACAGGGCGCCCGAGAGTAGTGGGTCAGGCATTCGTCAGGCCCTTCAAACAACGGACATTATTAAACTCAATTAGGTGAACTTCATGAACTTTCGTAATTTCGCAGGCGCACTGGCGCTTGCCGGAACCCTCGTGTTTGCGGCAAATATCGGCAACGCCCCGGCTGGCCAAAAAGGCAAATCTTTCACCGGGCTTGCGTCATACTACAAGAGCGGCAAAGTAACAGCCAATGGCGAAGCCTACCGCCCCCACGGATTAACCGCAGCACACCGCACCCTTCCTTTCGGCACCAAGGTCCGGGTCAAAAATCTGCGCACTGGACGCAGCGTGATCGTTCGCATCAACGACCGTGGTCCGTTCATCAAACCGCGGGTAATCGACCTTTCTTTGGGCGCAGCAAAACGCATCGGCATGATCCATTCCGGCGTTACCCGGGTGCAAGTCGAAATTCTTTAACACGTTTACCCATGCCCTATTTGCGATACGGGCAAATAGAATTAAACTGACCCGCATGAACAAATTCGTGCGGGTCATTTTCATTCTGCTGATACTTGGGCCGTCCGCGGCAGCTGCGGCGGAATATTCCAGCGTATACAGCAAGCTCGACAGCACCAAGGACTGTACAGTTTTCGCCAAAGCACCTGAAGATGGCGGGGAATGGGCCAATCTGACTTGCGATGGCTATAAGGGGTATCCGGTCATTGTTTATTACAGCGATTTACGCGAATCGCTGTTTTACGGCTTCCCGCCGTCTGGGAATGTTGCGCCACGCTGGGAAAGTTTTGCCGGTTTCAACGCCACATCACCAACCATAGAATGGCGCTTGCGCGATGAAGCCGGATTAAAGATACCATTTGCCACCATTCACCGTTGGACCATTGAAGAAGGTGGTGCACCAAAAGTGGAAGTCCTGGTTATTGAGAAGGTTGGACAGATCGACCGCCGAGACGGCTGTATGGTTGGTTATGTTGTGGCAACAGGAAATCCAGGAGCGAACGAAGCAGCTCGCCAAATTGCCGACACGAAGGCGCAAAACTTCAATTGCGGTAGTGATAAACGTCACATCCTTCAAAGCGACGTGGCATCACCAAATCTGATGATTGTTGATCAATGATAAAAGATAATTCTTCGTGCGTGACATAGCCGGACTTTGACGGTATTGAGCGCCCATGTTGCATATCAATGAAATGACCTACCGCATCGACGGGCGCCTTCTTCTCGAAGGTGCATCCGTCGCAGTTCCCAGCCGGGCCAAGGTTGGCCTGGTGGGGCGTAATGGCACCGGCAAGTCAACTTTGCTCAACATCATCCTCGGCAAACTCCATGCCGACGAGGGTTCAGTTTCGGTGCCATCGACCTGGCGCATTGGCGGCATTGCCCAGGAAGCGCCAGGCGGTGATACACCGCTCATTGATCATGTTCTGTCTGCCGACAAGGAACGCGCCTCACTATTGGAGCGCGCCGAAACTGCCGACGACCCCAACGATATTGCCGAAATCCATACACGGCTTGCCGATATTGATGCCCACACAGCCCCTGCCCGCGCAGCGGCAATCTTGTCTGGCTTGGGCTTTTCTGAAGCTGGCCAGCAGGAAGCCTGTGGTTCACTATCCGGCGGCTGGCGCATGCGGGTTGCCCTGGCAGCGGCCTTGTTTGATGCCCCCGATGTATTGCTGCTTGATGAGCCGACCAACTATCTCGACCTTGAAGGCACAATTTGGCTGCAAAACTTCCTGCGCAATTACCGCCACACAGTAGTGATCGTCAGCCATGACCGTGATTTGCTGAACACTGCCGTGGGGGCGATCCTTCATCTCGACCAGATGAAACTCACTTTCTATCAGGGAAATTATGACAGTTTTGAACGCCAGCGCCGCGAACAGCAGGCATTGCAGCTGAAACTGAAGAAAAAGCAGGACGATCAGCGCCGCCACATGCAGGCATTTGTCGATCGCTTTAAGGCCCAGGCCAGTAAAGCGCGCCAGGCGCAAAGCCGGTTGAAGGCGTTGTCCAAGCTTGAACCTGTATCTGCAATGGTTGACAGCCAGGTTGCGCCATTTCTGTTTCGTTCACCGACCAAGTTGCTAAACCCGCCTCTGGTGAGGTTTGAAGATGCCGAAGTTGGATACACGCCAGGCCAGCCGGTTTTGCGCGGGCTCAACATGCGCCTCGATCCCGATGACCGCATCGGCCTGCTTGGGGCAAATGGCAACGGTAAATCCACGTTCGCGAAACTGCTCTGTGGCCGCCTGCCCGTATGTGGCGGGGCCATGTATCACCATAAGCGCCTTGAGGCTGGATATTTCGCACAGCACCAGCTCGACGAATTGAACCCGGAAGAGAGCGCCTATGATCACATTCGCGATCTTATGCCAGGTTCAACAGAAGCCCAGCGCCGGGCAAAGCTCGGCTCACTCGGTTTTGGAGCACACCTTGCCGACACCAAGGCGGGCAAGCTTTCCGGCGGCGAAAAGGCACGGCTTTTGTTTGCGCTGGCCTCATTTACCGGCCCGCATATTCTCATCCTCGATGAGCCTACCAACCACCTTGATGTGGACAGCCGCCAGGCGCTCATTCAAGCAATCAACGAATATGAAGGAGCGGTTATTCTCATTAGCCATGACCGGCATTTGATTGAAACCTGTGCTGACCGGCTGTGGCTTGTGGGCGATGGCACTATTTCAGCCTTTGATGGCGATCTGGACGATTATACCAACCACGTTCTGGAAGCCGCTCGCGATCAGCGCCGCGCCATGCGCGCAGCCGCTAAGGGCAAGCGTCCCGATGCAGACGCAAACGTTGCAGATCCCGCGCTTCATCTTCCCAAGTCAGAACGGCGCAAGCTTGCAGCAAGCGCGCGCGCCGAGCTACAGCCCTTCAAACGGGTGATCCAGCAATTTGAAGCCGATATTCAAAAGGTGCAGGAGAAACTCGCAGCGATTGATGCCGAATTGGCAAAGCCCAACATATTCCGGGACAATCCAGGCCGCGCGCACGACCTCAGCCGCGATCATGGCCAAGGCAAAAAAGAAATCACCCGCCTGGAAGCAAAATGGCTTGAGGCGACCGAAGAGCTGGAACGGGCAGAAAACGAAGCCAAAAAGCTCGCTTAACTGCAAATTTTAGAAATTTGGGCTGCAAACGCGCCCGTTTAACCCCATATTCCTCCTATGGTTTACTTATTTATCATTTTCATAGTCCTCGCGGTAATTTTCGGCCCACAAATCTGGGTCAAATGGATCATCACCAAACACCAGGCGGCACGCGAAGAGTTTCCCGGAACCGGTGGCGAGCTGGCCCGCCACCTGCTTGATGAAATGAAACTGCACGATGTGGTGGTTGAGGTCACCAAAGATGGTGATCATTATGATTCAAACGACAAGGCCGTGCGACTTTCACCGCAACATATGGATGGCAAATCGCTATCCGCTGTGGCGATTGCTGCGCACGAGGTCGGCCACGCCATGCAAGATGCCAACGAGTATGGTCCGTTATTGTGGCGCCAGCGGGTGGTGGCCTTTGCACAAAAATTCGAGCCGATTGGCGGTGTGATCATGATCGCAGCTCCGCTGGTCGCCCTGCTTACCCGCTCGCCCCATGCCATGGCCTTGCAGATAGGTGCTGGCATATGCGTGCTCGGTGTTTCGGTTGCCGCGCACCTGATCACCTTGCCGGTTGAATTTGACGCCAGCTTTAAGCGCGCCCTTCCGGTGTTGAAGGCCGGTGGATATTTGCAGGACAAAGACATGTCGTCTGCGCGCCACATCCTAAACGCCGCAGCGTTAACTTACGTAGCGGCAGCCATGATGAGCCTGCTAAACGTAGCAAGATGGGCGCGGTATATTAGGTTTTGAAAACCATGGCAGCAGCGAAGATAAAAGAGACAAACCTTTACGGGCCCATCAAGGCATTGCTCAATGGGCAGGGCTATGAGGTTAAAGGCGAGATCGGGGCCGCCGATATTGTTGCTGTTCGCGAAGGCGAATGTCCGGTTGTCATTGAACTCAAAACAGGCTTTTCCCTCTCGTTGTTTCATCAGGCCATTGAGCGCCAAACCATCACCGATGCGGTTTACATCGCGGTTCCGCGCAACACCGGTGCGGCTTTCAGAACGGCGCTGAAACGAAACAAAACCCTGTGCCGTCGTCTTGGGGTGGGCATGATGACGGTGCGGTTGAAAGACGGGTTTGTTGAGGTCCACATTGACCCCGCCCCCTATAAACCCCGCCAGTCGAAGCAAAAGAAAGCCCGGCTCCTGAGAGAATTTGCCAAGCGGGTTGGAGACCCAAATACCGGAGGTGCCACCCGCCAGGGCCTCATGACCGCCTACCGGCAAGATGCCCTGCGTTGTGCAAAATTCCTGCACGAGACCGGTGAGGCCAAAGCCGCAGAAGTCGCTCGCGCCTCTAATGTGGAAACCGCCCGCCGCCTGATGGCCGACAATCACTACGGCTGGTTCGACCGGGTCCGCACCGGCATCTACACTTTAAGCCCAAAGGGGCAAGAGGCAGTGATTGAATACGCCGAAGAGATCGCGAGGATTAATTCTTTGCTCAAGAGCGAGAAGTGAAACAACTCCGGCATGTGGTTACCTCACGCCGCAGAAATATTCAGTCTCTACGATCTAAACAGCCCCGCCAAGTTGCCTGTCATAGTCTTCTGCGTCGTAGCCGCCGTCGGCTTCGGTTATCAAAAGTTCATCTGACAATCGCCAGTTTTGCCAGCCGCTGATTTTTACGGCATTTCCAGCACCGCCAGGCCCGCTATTGGTTCCCTCAAGCGTCCACAGGAAGATGGCCTTGTTACCTCCGCTGCGGATATCGTCCATATGTAAAACGAGATCGGGAAAGTCGGCGAAGAACGCCTGCATGGCCTCAGCGATTGCGTCGCGCCCCCGGGCCGGTTCGCCATCGTTGATAATGCTTGATGCATCATGAGAAAAGCATGAGGCAACTTGCTTTGAAGATCTCGCGCACCATGCCTGGGTATACTGAATTGCAAATTTGCGTATGTCATTGGGTTCGAGCGGCATTTATTCTCCGTTCTGTGGTTCTGATTTGAAATCGTGGTTGCGTTAAGCTCTAGAATTTTTCCACCCA
>CAJQND010000387.1 GCA_905479595.1 uncultured Hyphomicrobiales bacterium | reverse complement strand
TATGAAGAGGTTGGCACCCAGAACCGTGGAAGGCGTATGTATAAGCGCAGGAAAAATCCTTGAGCTATTCTCAGAACAGGAATGCACCAATTTCTTCACCGCAAGCGGATATGGACCAAACTAAACCGGAAGCGCTCTAGAAGAACCCAAACCAAAGATCGAAGAAACTTTGATTACCGTCGAAATTACCGGGATAGGCGGCAGCGAATATCTTGGACTGGCGAACCCTGGGAGCCGTCCTCTTCCGAGTGCAATGGGGCATGGCATATGCGGTACGATGGAAGATGGTAGCAGGGTTGCAATCTTTCCATTGTTTAGTTGTGAATCCTGCGTTTACTGTGCGAACGACAAAAGACAGCTTTGTGATGATTGGAAGCTCATTGGTGTTCAGTCCAATGGCGGGTTTCAACAAAAATTATCTGTTCCAAAATCTTCAGTAGTTCACTTGCCCGCAACCCTTTCATGGGAGCAGGCAGTTTTTATTGAACCATTTGCAAATTCAATTAATGCTTGGAATCTGTCATCGCCAAATTTGACGGACAAAATTGCAGTAATTGGCGCTGGGAGCCTTGGTCTGGGTCTTGTCGCATGTGCCAGACAGGAAGGAAAAATGTCTGTTTCTGTCGCGGAACCATCAACAACGAGGCGTGAAGCCGCAAGAGAATTAGGTGCATCGTTTTGCGAAGAAAAACTGTCTGGAGAGTTTGATATTGTGTTCGACACGGTTGGTTCGGAAGTTGCACGCAACGCCGCAATTGAACTGACTAAGAAGAGCGGGAAATGCGTTTTTCTCGGGTTTGCAGCCCCCTCACAACCAGTAAATTTCGCTGAACTAATTCGCCATCAAAAGCAATTGATAGGTTCATTTGCATATTCAAAAGAGCAATTTGAACTTGCAGTTAATCTCGTGCATCACTGCAATGGAAAATGGGTTAAAAATGTAGGGTTCTCTGATGTCCAATTAGGTCTAGAAAAATTCTTAGAAGGGGATTTCTCCGTGATAAAATTGGCTCTGCGGCCTAATTTTTCTGTATGAATTCAAAGTATCGCAGTCTTTGAGCAAGCGGGCTAATAGTCCCCCCGTGCTTCAACCCCGGTGACAAAGCCCAGTTAAAAGCCAGCTAAAAGCAAGGATGCCGTGATCTCTACTCAGCCGCGATGGTTTGGACACCGGCTTTGCTGACCAGCCACAGATCAAGGAACTGCTCCAGCCATTCTTTTACCTGATCATCATATTTTCGCCGCCCGTCAAAATGCGCGTCGGGCTTTTGGGTGCCTGGTAAGGTGAGCCGTTCACGGCCCTTGACTGTCCAGCGATGCATCATCGCCAAAGTAAGTTCCGGGTGGAATTGGATGCCGATGGCGGACGGTCCATAGCGGAATGCCTGATTTTCAAACATCTCGCCCTTAACCAGAAGTTCCGCAGTATCGGGAACGCTAAAACCTTCCCGGTGCCACTGATACATATGGCTTGGCCACTCCATCATCTGTTCGCCGGCTTGCGTTGGGAAAATCGGATAGTACCCGACTTCGGCCATGCCATCAGGGTGGGTTTCAACCTGGCCACCAAGATGGCGCGATAGCAATTGCGCGCCAAGGCAGATGCCAAAAAATGGTGTGTTCTCACGAAGTGGCACATCAAGCCAACTGATTTCATCACGGATGTAATCAAGTTCTCCGCAATCATTGGCGCTCATGGGACCACCGAAAACCACAACGCCATCATAGGGTTCAGTGGTCTCGGGCAGGGGGTGGCCAATGCAAGGCCGGCGAATATCGAGTTCATATCCACGGGCGCGAAGGGCCATGCCAACCCTGCCGGGCGTTGATTGCGCCTGGTGCACGATGATCAGTATTTGCTTGGCTGGCTCGGCCATGGATTAGGCTTTTCACTCCAATTATGGCTGTGACTATAACGAAATTAATTTGCAGCGCAAATTTACATTGCAGAAATTCCGCCGTCGAGTTTCAATTCTGATCCGGTCATAAAGCTGCTCTCATCGCTCGCCAGATAAATAGCTGCGTAACCCACATCGCGAGTAGTTCCGATGCGCTTTAGCGGCACCTGTCGGGCGAGCTTGGCACGGTTCTCTTCCGGGTCGCCGCCGCGCACCACGTCATTGACCATGCCTGTGTCGACAAAGGCCGGGTGGATCGAGTTTACCCGGATGTCATAGCCCTTGCGCGCCGCCTGCAACGCGACCGATTTTGTCATCATCCAAACGCCAGCCTTGGCGGCATTATAGGCAACAAAATTTTCACTGGCGATCATTGCGGAGATCGATGCAATATTGACAATGGCACCCGGCGCGCTTTCGGCCAGAACAGGTAACGCTGCCTTGCAGCCGAGAAAAACTGACGTCAGATCAATATCTAAAGTGCGTTGCCAATCATCTTCGCTCAAGCTTTCAACCGAGCCTGGAATGCACACGCCAGCATTGTTCACCAATACATTCAGCCCGCCAAGCTGATCGCTGGCATTGGCGACCGTATCGGCCCAACTCTCCTGAGAGGTAACGTCATGAACCAGACCGATTGCAGGCATTTCGCTAGATTCCGCAATGGACCCAGCGGCGGTTTTGACGCCGGGCTCATCAATGTCGCTCAGGGCAACGCTTGCACCTTCTGCTGCGAACATTTCCGCGATTGCAAAACCAATGCCGCCAGCGGCACCGGTGATAAGCGCGCGCTTGCCCGCGAGGCGTTGACTGGCAGCCGTCATTTCATTCTCCATCGACCGGGGCATGAAGCCGCTTGATCATTTTCATCATGATACCGCCCGGTATGAACTTCACGAGCTTTGACAGCATCCAATTGGAAATACCTGGAACAATCACCTGATTCTTGGCCTGGAATCCGGTCCAAATTGCTTCGGCCACTTCTTCGGCAGACATGCTGGGGGTTGTTTTGGTTACCATTGTGCCTTGCATTTTTGCGCGTTCCTGAAAGCGGGTGTCGACGACCCCAGGGCAGGCAACACACACTTTTACGCCACTTCCTTCGAGTTCGCTGGCAAGCGCACGCGAAAACGACAGAACATACGCTTTTGTGGCGTAGTAAACTGCCATATATGGTCCAGGCATAAAGGCGGCGAGCGAGGCGACATTGATCACCCCGCCAGCATCGCGTGATTGCATGTAGGGCAAAAACCGCAACGTCATGTCGGTGAGCCCGCGCACATTCAGATCAATCATATTGGCTTGCTGGCGGCGGTCGATATCGGTCGCCGCGCCGTTCATGCCAAACCCTGCATTGTTTACCAAAACATCGACCTGTAAACCGCGCCGTTTCAATTCACTTTGAAGATCATCAATCGAAGCGGGGTCAGACAGATCTGCGGCAATCGGAATGGTTGTTGCGGCGAGTTTGGTTGTCATAACGCCTGCAACCCGATTGAGTTCAGGTTCCGAACGCGCGGTCAGGACAACCGTATAGCCTGACCGTGCGGCCTCATAAGCCAACTTTTCACCAATACCGCCAGATGCTCCGGTGATCAGCGCCACTGGGCGTCCGTCATGATCAGCCATTTTTTTCTCCGCTTGTGTTTTTTGCCGGCTTACCGTCGCCATTACTTCTGGCAAGACTGTCTTCGACCTGTTGGCGCAGATTGACCCGGTCGCGGGTCGATACGCCGATCAGTTCAGCAAGCCGCCACACCAGATTGGCTTCATACGCGTCTATGCGCCCATCCGCCAGCACGATCTCCCATAGCATGCGGATAAAATCCTTGCGTCCGGACTGATCAAGTAGACGGGTGATGACTGAAGTGAACTCGTAGAGATCGGTTGCTTCACCATCGCGCTTTTCTGCATCTGCAACAACGCTTTTCAACGTGACATCATCGAGCCCAAAGTGTTCTTTGAGGATCACATCGCGTTGTGTCGCTTCGCGGTTGTCCACTGCGCCGTCAATGGCACATGTATGCACAATCAGGACTGCCATTGCCCGCCGCAACTCTTCGTCATCGTCACCTTCAAAAGTTGCACGTTCGAAAAGACTGGAAAATTTATCGAATATCAGTTTCATATCTCTGCGTTGTTACCTTTCTAAGTGGGCCTGGCCCAAGAGCGTCAGTATAATTCAAGATCGTATAGGGAGAATTGCGGTTGAGCATTGCAAAAACAAGGGTCAATTCATGGAATGAGTGGAGCCCGCTGAAACATGTGATAGTTGGGGTCGCAGATGGATGCTGTATTGCACCTCCTGAACCGGCACTTGAAGCAAAGGTGCCAGAAGATTCAGATATGCGGGGACAGTGGGGCCCGCGGCCGCAGGAAACCGTTGATAAAGCCAATGAGCTGCTCGACGGATTTGCCAAAATTCTCGAGGGGCGCGGCGTTCGGGTTGACCGTCCCACACCTATTGATTTCAACCAGAAGGTCTCAACGCCGGACTGGGAAACTGACTCTATGTTTGGCTGCATGCCGCCGCGCGACGTGTTGCTGACCGTGGGGTCAGAGATGCTCGAGGCAACCATGTCATATCGTTGCCGGTGGCATGAATATCTCTGTTACCGACCGCTTTTGCAGCGTTATTTTGAAGAAGATCCCAATATGCGGCACGAATCAGCGCCAAAACCTCGGCTGACGGATGAAGATTACCGGCCCGATTATCTTTCCGAAAAAATCGGAGTTGAAAAGCGCCTGGAATGGACAGCGGAAAAGTTTTTCGTCACGACCGAAGAAGAACCACTGTTCGATGCAGCTGATGTGTTGCGCTTTGGCAAAGACCTGGTGGTGCAGCATGGATTTACCACAAATCTCAAGGGGATCGACTGGTTGCGTCGCCATTTCCCCGACCACCGGGTTCATGCGGTGAACTTCCCCGGCGATCCCTACCCAATTCACATTGATGCGACCTTCACGCCTTTGCGGCCCGGGTTGATTATAAACAATCCGGAACGCCGCCTGCCGGATGACCAGCGCAAGATGTTTGAAAAGAATGACTGGCAGATCATTGATGCGGCGCGACCGGCCCATAATTCCCCGCCGCCTTTGTGTTATTCTTCTGTATGGCTTTCGATGAATGTGTTGATGGTGGACGAGAAAACTGTGTGTGTTGAGGCGTCTGAAGTGAACCAGATGGAGCAATTCGACGAACTTGGTTTTGAAGTTCTTCCGGTGCCATTCCGCGATGCATATGCATTTGGCGGGGCCCTGCATTGCGCGACGACGGATGTTTACCGTGAGGGCGGGTGCGAGGATTATTTTCCGCGTCAGGACTATTGAGGGTATCAAATGAACGTCACCATAAGGCCCGCCCAACCGAGCGACCGCGCATCCTGGGAACCGTTGTGGAACGGCTATATGGCTTTTTACAAAAAGAAGGTCCGCGAAGAACAAACGGAATTAACCTGGCAACGGATGCTTGGTGCCAATGCGGATATGTTTTGTCTGATTGCGGCAGATGATGAAGATAATGCGGTGGGCATTGCCCAGTGTGTTGTGCACCCCTCAACCTGGACCGAGCTGCCTTATTGTTATCTCGAAGATTTGTTCGTTAGTCCGGCACTGCGTGGTGGTGGAATTGCACGCAAGCTAATTGAAGCGATCTATGCCCGCGCAGAGGCGGAAAACTGGGCAAAGGTCTATTGGGTGACCGAGCAGGACAACCATGTCGCACAGGCCCTCTATGACAAGTTGGCAACCAATGAACACTTCATTCAGTATCGCCAATAGAGCGTATTGCATCCCCCTGAGATGTGTTTAGGTTTAAGTGAACGCCGTGCATTGAAGTTCTTTTCGTGCCGGTGAGCTGGGAGAAAATCTATGAGAATTTTGTTCATGCTTTGCGCCGGGCTTTTGCTGGCCGGGTGTCAGGTTGAAGGCCGTGTGACGATCAAAGTCAGTCAGGTGCTGCAGGCGGTGGCCAACGGGCAGAGCGATGACATTGTTATTGATGCGGCTGCTGTATGGCCAAGCCGGCGCTTTTGCCAGAACTACCGTGACCGCACCAAAGAGTTTCTGCGCAAACAGTTCTCGCAGATTGCGTTTGTGAAGTGCGAGCGCGTTTCCAATGGACATGCAGGTTACTACAAGATTCGCTCCTATCTTATCCGGACATCTGGCGGACCTGGCGAAGGCAAGCGAATATTGGGTAGCGATTTGATTGCCTGGGGGGTTTACCCCAATCCGCGCAAGGGCGGAGGCTATGAAGTTGGCGGGGTAATCGATTATTGGAAAGCTCAGGATTTGAAGAAATATGTTGAAGAGGAATACCGCCTCGGCGATCAGGCGATCAAGTTCGAGATGTTGCTGCGCAATGATTCCAACCGAAATGTAACCGTGAACACCGAACAGGTGTTGATCAACGGTGCACCACAACTAGGCAAGGTTAAAACGGTGTTGGCTGCTGGAAAGTCGATCCTCATCCGCTTGTCGCAAGAAAAACGTGCGTGGGTGAAACGTAACGGATACGCGCTGTTTTTCACCCTTAACAAGTAGCATTTGGAGAGATGAACTGGTGATGAACACGCCGTTCCAGGTGTGTTCAGGCCGGAATTGCGAAAGTGCCATCACTGGACACACAAGTGATGGAGATTACCATGTTTGAACTGACCACAACCCGCCCCGAGCAAAGAGCAAACATCTCAGCTACCGACAATTATCGCCGTCCTGGCGCTCCCGCAGCACCTATAGGTCAAACTGGCCGCGATCAGATCAGCCCTAGTTTGAATGAAGTTTTGGGATTGCTCAAAACACTGGAATCCGCTGCCTGATTTCGCTTTATGTCCAGTTTGTCGCTTACCTTCCAAGAAACGCATTTTTCAGAGTTTTCCGGGCTTGTGCAAAAGCTTCTTCCTTACTGCCTCCTGCATCTACCAGGTTCCACGAAATCGGCCCAGTGCCCTGGGAAACCTGTCTGTGAACCACATCCGGTGTCGCATCAGACGCGTCGTCATGGCGCTTTAACACCCGCGCGGACAGAATCTCTTCTGGTGCCGCAAGCCAAAAACCAGCAAATCCACACCCCAGATCCTTTGCCACCTGTTCGATTGCAGCACGCCGCAAGGCACAGGAAAACACCGCATCCACAACCACGGTGTGGCCGGCCTTAAGGGCGATACGGGCTTTTTGAAACAAAACATCGTATACCCGCGCTGTCACATCATCAGAGTAATGTTCCGGCGCCAAGCGCACCGTTTCGGCAACATCAAACATCGCCTTGCGCTCAACGTCGCTGCGAATATGCAATCCCCCGATCACGCTTTCCACCACTCCTGAAAGAGAGGCGGCAAGGGTGGATTTGCCTGTGCCCGAAAAGCCGCCGGTTGCAATCAGGAATGGTTTGGGCGGTTGCAGGTAATCCATTGCACCGGCGAAGTACCGTCGTGCGTCGCCCTTTGCATAGGCGATTGCGTTTTCATCTTCAGGGTTAAGCTGGTCAATCCGGTTAAGGGCAATCATTGCCAAAATGCCTGAACGGCAGGCCAGGAACAATGGCAGCGCCTTGAGAGCAATCAAATTGGCAGGATCATTTGCAATCTGCAGATAGCGGTTCAGCAGATAATTCGCAGCATCGCGTTCACCGCGCTGATCGAGATCCATGAGCAGAAATGCAAGGTCATAAAGCACATCGATGGTGGCGAATTCTTCGCTGAATTCCAGGGCATCAAAGAGGATCGGGTTGCCGTCCTGCACTATGATATTTGTAAGATGCAAATCTCCATGGCAGCGGCGCACCAAGCCGCGCTCCGCCCGCATCTTAAGACAATAACCGGCGTTTTTAAGCTGGTTTTGGATGCGTTCTTCGAATTCCTCCGGGTGAAGGCCCGCAAGGATTTCAGTATGCGGTTTGAATGCCGTGACCAGCTCGACAGTGATGGTGTGCATCATCGCTTCATGGTCGACATTGTGCGCTTTAGGGGCTTCGGAGTGATATGCTGAGATGACCTGTGCCAGGCCATCAAGAAGTGGTTTTGTTCCACCACCACGGGCGATGACATTTTCCAGCAACGCGTCTTGGCTGAAGCGCCGCATGTGGAGCGCCCATTCCACAACTTCACCGGAACCTCCGATGGCGAGTGTACCGTTGGTCTCCCGGGTTATTGGCACCAGCCCTTGATAAAGCTCCGGTGCGGCAGGCTTGTTTAAATGATATTCGCGCAGGCACACTTTCTGGCGTTTTTCCAGTGTTGAGAAATCCATGTATGGAAAAGACACCGGCTTTTTTATTTTCCAAGCGTCATCACCTGCCAGGAAAACCATGGCACCATGGGTTTCATGCACGCTGACGGATTCGGGCGGGGGGTCATAAGAGGCCGGATCAGCGAGAAAGCGCTCAACCTCACTTGCAGTTTTCCCAACACTTCCAAGCATTTTGCATATCCCACCAAATCACCGGTAGCGTCTAAGAGGGCTCTAAAAGAATTGTTGTGGCATTGACATACGTCAAGGATGAAATCTTTTTCCGGCGGTATTTTCAAGAAAGTTTCGGGCACATCACCCGGGCGCACAGAGTTGCCCAGGTTGTGTTGAATCCGGAAAAACGGCGGTAGGTGCACTCCCGAATTCCCCCCCTTATGGGAGAAGTTGCCACAGCAGCTTGCGCATTTGCCGCCGTTCTTTAAATTCTTTTCACCATTAGAAAAAACAACACCAACAATCAGTATTAAACTTTTTGTACGTGTAGTATTGTTTGATTGACCTGCATCAACACTTTCCCGGAGCTGGGGGGATAAGATTTTTCCATGACAGTTAGAACTCTCCATCTTGTCGTGCTCGCTGCGCTTTTAACTATTGGCGCATCAGAGCTTCAGGCAAAATCTTCGAAGCCGAATATAGAAGCTGGCAAAAAGCTGGCTGAGCAAGCTTGCGCGCGGTGTCATGCTATTGGACGCGACGATGACAGTGCGCTTCCCATGGCACCGCCGTTGCGCACATTTGCCGCCAAATGGCCACTGGATAATCTTGAAGAAGCTCTCGCAGAAGGCATTGTAACAGGCCATGCGGATATGCCTGAGTTCGAGTTCAAACCAAAGCAAATCATGGATTTGCTGTCCTATATAGAATCGGTCAGCCCTTAAAGATCTAGGCTGGCAATAATGGAGGTGACTATGGCTTACCGGACAATCCTAGTACATTTGGAAAACGAAGAGCGTGCTCCCGGCATTCTTGCCGCGGCAACCGCGCTGGCGCGAAAAAACGATGCTCATCTGATTGGTATGTTCGTTATTCCGGGTATAGATGTCGCGCCGAGCTTCGGGTTTTACATCCCGGCGGAAATTCTCGAAATACATCGCAACACCTGCCTTAAAGTGGGTAAACGGCTGCAAGAAACCTTCGATAAAGCCGTTAATGCGGAAGGGGTTGCCTCTTCTGAATTTCGCAGTGTGGAAGCAGCGGGGCAGGCTGATGCCCTACCAATAATAGAGCATGGCCGCATGGCTGATCTGATTATCGTTGGTCAAACCGATGACGAAAAAGACGGCTCAAGCGCGCGCGAACTGCGTGAACGCGT
>CAJQND010000386.1 GCA_905479595.1 uncultured Hyphomicrobiales bacterium | reverse complement strand
ATCTTGACCCGGTCAAGATCGACCTGAAAACAGTCTGCCACGACTTGCGCCACCTTGGTGAACAGGCCCTGGCCCATCTCTGTGCCGCCGTGGTTCAGATGGATTGAACCATCATTATAGATATGCAGCAGAGCCCCGGCCTGATTGTACCAGGTAGCGGTGAAGGAAATGCCGAACTTTACCGGTGTTAAGGCGATGCCCTTACGGATGATGTCATTTTTGGAATTGAACTTCAGTATCTCCAGGCGGCGCGAGCGGTATTCAGAACTTTCTTCAAGTTCTTCAACCAGCTTGTCGAGAATGCTGTCTTCAACGTCCTGGTGGTATGGGGTTTTGGTACGCCCGTCACCGCCATAGAAATTCGCCTTGCGCACATCGAGCGGGTCCTTGCCGAGATGATAGGCAATCTCCTCAATTATTCGCTCTGCCGCGATCACCCCTTGCGGACCGCCAAAACCCCGGAAGGCTGTGTTTGAAACAGTATTGGTTTTCATCGGACGAGAGCGCAGGCGCGCAGCTGGATAATAATACGCGTTATCGGCGTGAAACAGCGCCCTGTCGGTCACTGGCCCAGAAAGATCGGCTGAAAACCCACACCGCGCGGCAAACAATCCATCTACTGCCCGAATGCGCCCGTCTGCATCAAATCCCACATCATATTCAATGTTGAAATCATGGCGTTTGCCGGTTGCGGTCATATCGTCATCGCGGTCGGGACGCAGTTTAACGGCGCGGTTATATTTCTTAGCTGCAATAGCTGCCACCGCTGCAAACAGATTTGGCTGGGTTTCCTTACCGCCAAACCCGCCGCCCATACGCCGCACCTTAATCGTCACCGCATTGGACGCAACGCCAAGCACATGCGCCACCATATGCTGAACTTCGCTTGGATGCTGGGTTGAAGAGTAAACGGTTACGTCTTCGTCTTCCCCGGGGATCGCAAAGGCGATATGTCCTTCGAGATAGAAATGATCTTGCCCGCCGACCCGCATGGAGCTCTTAATTCGGTGACTTGAATTCGCAAGGTGTTTGGCAACCTTCCCGCGTTCCAGTTTCAATGGTGCAGTAACATGCGGGTATTCGGCCCTTACAGCATCCACCACGTCTGTCACATGGGGCAGTTCTTCATAATTCACCTTTGCCAGCTTGGCCGCACGGCGGGCCGCATCCCGGCTTTCTGCAATCACTGCAAACAGCGGCTGGCCCCAGAACTCCACCTTGTCTTCAGCAAAAATCGGCTCATCGTGAAGCCCGGTTGGGCTGACATCATTTTCACCTGGAATATCCGCAATTGTCAGGACACCAAGCACGCCGCTGGCACCTTCAACCGCGCTAAGATCAAGGCTTTTAATCTTACCGTGGGCGATTTCCGAAAGGCCGAGATAAGCGTGCAGGGTGCCACGGGGCTCGATAATGTCATCGATATATTCTGCAGTGCCGGTAACATGTTTTTGCGCGGAATCATGTTGCTCACTGCTATGAACGCCACCTTTGATTTGTTCATTCATGGCCATCACGCACGCCTCAGTTGGGGCTGGGCTTCTGCACCGCTGTTTTCAAGATAAAACCGCCTGAACAGGTTGCGCGCCACCGTTTGTCTGTACTCAGCCGAGGCTCGCCAATCTGAAATAGGTGTAAAGTCCTGCGCCAGCGCAGCGCCTGCGGTAATCAGGGATTGTTCACTCCATGGCTGGCCGACCAATGCCGCTTCTGCAGATTTTGCCCGGCAAGGGGTCGCCGCCATGCCACCAAATGCGATGCGGGCAGATGCGATCGATCCGTCTTCAACTTTCACAAAAAACGCACCACAAACCGAAGAAATATCCTCATCGCGGCGTTTTGAAATTTTGTAAGCCGACATGATTGTATCTGCAGGGATGCGCGGGATACGGATTTCTTCGAGAAAGTCGCCCGGTTGGCGGTCTTGTTTGCCGTAGGCAATAAAGAAGTCTTCGAGCAGCAAGGTGCGGCGCTCACCGCCCCTGCGCATTGTGATTTCTGCGCCCAGCGCGATCAACACAGGCGGGGTGTCACCAATGGGAGAACCATTGGCAATATTCCCACCAACCGTTCCCATGTTGCGCACTTGCCAGCCGCCGATCCGGTTCCAAAACGAAGCCAGCTGCGGAAATGCGCCCACGATAGCCTCTTCGCTCTCCGAATAAGAAGCACCGGCACCGAGGGTGACATACCCGTCATCCACGGTAATCCTCCTGAGACCTTCCAGATGGCCGATAAACACCGCAGGCGAGATGTCGCGCATGAACTTGGTGATCCAAAGCCCGACATCCGTCGCACCTGCAACTATGGTTGCGTCTGGATGTTTAAGAAGAACATCTGCCAGATCATCAACGCTGGCAGGTAAAATTGCCTTACCATCATCTTTCGAAATTTCCACTCGGTTGCCATCATTCATTGCCGTGAGCTGGCGCAAGATGGCGTTGCGTTCTTTTACCAGCACATCGGCATTTGACCGGCCGAGTTTGGAAGCAGCCATTGCGGCACGCACAATGGGCTCATACCCGGTACAACGACATAGATTGCCTTGAAGAGCCGTTTCCACTTCCGTTTCCGAAGGATGTGGCGTCTCCATCCATAGCCCATAAAGCGACATGACAAAGCCGGGCGTGCAAAATCCACATTGGCTGCCATTGTGGTCAACCAGCGCTTGTTGCACCGGATGAAGCTTTCCGTCGCCTCCAGCCAGATGCTCCACCGTGACCACGTGACAACCGTCAATTGAAGGCAAAAGGCGAATGCAGGTATTGACGGTTTCATAACGAACAGCGCCATCATGCAACCTGCCAACCAGCACGGTGCAGGCTCCACAGTCGCCCTCCGCGCACCCTTCCTTTGTACCGTGCAGCCCTTGATCGAGGCGTAAAAAATCAAGCAACGTGTCAGATGGACCGGCTGCATCGACACGCACCTGGCGGTCATTTAGCAGAAATTGAATTTCGTTGCGCACCCCCACCATTTCTCAGCTCCCCCGATATGTCGAGTAGCCGAAAGGCGAGATGAGCAGTGGCACGTGATAATGTTGGTCCGGGTCGTCGATACCAAATCGGATGGGGACCAGATCAAGAAAGCGGTGCTCTTTTCTGGTTCCTGACAAGGTATCGAGATAATCACCCACATGGAACACAAGCTCATAGGCACCCTTGGCAAAGTCTTCACCATCCAGGATAGGGCCATCCACGCGCCCGTCATCATTGGTGGTGACGGATTTGATATGCTCTGATGTTTCGCCGTTAATACGGCTCAACTGAATTTGAACGCCCGCAGCCGGACGACCGGTTGCGGTATCCAGAACGTGGGTTGTAAGACGGCCCTGGGCCATGGTGGCAATGCTCCAAATTTCCATTACGTCAATGCAGGCGCAATAACTGGACCATTAAAGCGTTGATGTGATTGTTTTGAAAATAGCGATTATTGCTTAACACTTTCAATAAATCATTGAATGATACCAGTCGCAATATAGGCTAACTTTATAATCGCTCACACTACAAGCTGAGATTGTTCAGATGCGTTATTGCCGAGATATGCATGGATACGGAGCTACCCCGCCAAACCCGGACTGGCCGGGTGGTGCGAAAATTGCTGTCCAGTTTGTGCTGAACTACGAAGAAGGCGGTGAAAACTGTGTTCTGCACGGAGACGAGGCCTCAGAGGCCTTTCTGTCCGAGATTGTCGGCGCGCAAGCCTGGCCGGGCATGCGCCACTGGAATATGGAAACCATTTATGAATATGGTGCCCGGGCAGGGTTTTGGCGGTTGCATCGCCTGTTCACCTCCAAACAGATCCCCCTCACGGTCTACGGTGTAGCGACTGCGCTTGCACGTTCACCTGCACAAGTGGCCGCCATGCAAAGCGCCGAATGGGAAATTGCAAGCCATGGGCTGAAGTGGATCGAATACAAGGATTATACGCCGGAAGACGAACGCGCGGATTTGCTAGAGGCCATTCGTCTTCATACCGAGGTAACCGGAGAACCTCCGCGCGGTTGGTATACCGGGCGCTGCTCGGTCAATACGCTAGATTTGGTCACGCAGCACGGCGGCATGGATTATGTGGCCGACAGTTATGCTGATGACCTGCCCTATTGGCACGAGCATGACGGCAAACATCAGTTGGTAGTTCCATACACACTGGATTGCAACGATATGCGCTTTGCGACCCCGCAGGGGTTTAATTCCGGCGATCAGTTTTTCACCTATCTCAAAGACACATTCGATGTTCTTTACGCAGAAGGCGATGCCGGGCAGGCAAAAATGATGTCCATTGGCCTGCATTGCCGCCTGACAGGGCGTCCAGGCCGGATGTTGGCGCTGCAGAGATTTATCGAATACGCGCAATCCCACGCAGACGTTTGGTTTGCCCGGCGCATCGAAATTGCAACACACTGGGCAAAAACCCACCCGCCCGCGCAGAATGTAAGCCCCTCGCAACTCAGCAGAGACGCGTTCATCGACGCCTATGGCGGCATTTTCGAGCACTCGTCATGGATTGCCGAACGCGCTTTTGCAGATGAACTTGGGCCTGCCCATGATACTGCAATTGGCCTGCACAGCGCACTTTCGCGCAAATTTCGTTCTGCATCTCAAGATGAGCGCCTTGGTGTCCTCGCCGCCCACCCTGACCTTGCGGGCAAACTTGCCCAGGCAAAACGCCTGACCGCAGAATCCACCTCTGAGCAAAGTGCTGCCGGGCTTGATGCACTCACAGATGAAGAGCGGGCAACGTTTAGCGAACTCAACACCGCCTACACCGAAACCCACGGGTTTCCATTTATCATCGCCGTGCGCGACCATGACAAAACGGGCATTTTAAACGCTTTCAAGCAGCGTATTGCCAATGACCGGGAAACTGAATTCGCCCATGCCTGTAAACAGGTCGAACGCATTGCGCTGTTGCGACTGCAAGATATTTTGCCTTGAGACTGGAGCCTAAAATGGCTGAACCAACATATTATGCCCCCCATGGCGGCCACCCGCCGCAAACCCAGCTTTTGACCGGCCGCGCGGTGTTCACCGATGCTTATGCCGTGATCCCAAAAGGAGTGATGCAGGATATTGTCACCAGCCAATTGCCCCACTGGAACGGCACCCGCGCCTGGATTATCGCGCGGCCTCTTTCAGGGTTCGCTGAGACTTTTTCACAATACATTATGGAAGTGCAGCCCGGCGGTGGCAGTGAAAACCCGGAGCCTGATCCACAGGCGCAAGGGGTTTTGTTCATCACCGAGGGAGAACTTAATCTCAAACTGGCTGGCGAATCCCATGTGTTACAGCCAGGCGGCTATGCCTATATTCCACCAGGCAGCGAATGGAGTTTAAAAAATTCCGGCGATGCACCGGCGCGTTTTCATTGGGTGCGCAAAGCCTATGAATATGCGGAAGGTCTGGAAATTCCTGATCCCCTGATCACCAGTGATCAACAGGTTGCGCCAACCGTAATGCCTGACACCGAGGGCAAATGGGCAACCACCCGTTTTGTGGATCCCAATGACCTGCGCCACGACATGCATGTGACAATCGTCACCTTACAGCCGGGCGCTGTCATTCCTTTCCTTGAAACCCATGTCATGGAGCATGGGCTCTACGTTCTGGAAGGCAAGGCAGTTTATCGTTTGAACACCGACTGGGTGGAAGTTGAAGCCGGTGATTTCATGTGGCTGCGGGCGTTCTGTCCACAGGCCTGTTACGCGGGCGGTCCCGGGCCTTTCCGTTATCTCTTGTATAAAGACGTGAATCGCCATGCACCTTTGCCACGCCGGCAAGGCGGGGCACGGCCATGACCACGGTCATTTCCCTGGAACCCCTAACTGCGGCAGCGTTCGCACCCTTCGGCGTTGTGATCGAGGCAATCGGCGATCCCAGTTTCATGATCAATAATGGTATGTGCGGCAGATATCATGATCTCGCCCGGCCAGAAGTCACAGGTGCTGAAGGTGCTGTTTCCATCAGCGTCGCGCGCAGTGATGCGATCAAACTTCCGCTGTCTTTGACGATGATGGAACGCCACCCACTTGGCAGCCAGGCTTTTGTGCCAATGAACGGTGACCGGCTCATCGTTACCGTGGCAGATGATGACGATGGCAAACCGGGTCACCCGCGCGCATTCGTGAGCGCGCCGGGGCAAGGCATACAATACAGTATGAACATCTGGCACGGCGTGCTTGCACCCCTATCGGGACCATCAGATTTTCTGATCGTTGATCGAGCTGGTGCAGGCGATAATTTGGTTGAGCATCATTTCGAAACCCCGTTTATCGTAAAGGGCGCAACCTGATGTCACGCCTGCTGATCAAGAATGCTGATGTTCTCGTAACCATGGACGAAGAGCGTCGTGAACTCGCCGGCGGCAGTATTTTGATCGAAAATGGCATTATTGTTGCAATAAACGCAACAAACCCTGAATACGATGAAATAATTGATGCGTCTGGAGCAATAGTCACACCCGGTCTCGTCAACACCCATCACCATCTTTACCAGACACTCACCCGCGTTGTACCGGCAGGTCAGGATGCGCTCTTGTTTGGCTGGTTAAAGTCGCTTTATCCCATTTGGGCGCGGATGACGCCGGAAGATGCATTCGTTTCCGCCCAGTTGGGACTGGCCGAACTCGCTCTTTCCGGGTGCACCATGAGTTCCGATCATCTCTACCTCTATCCCAATGGCATGCGCCTGGAAGACACAATTGATGG
>CAJQND010000385.1 GCA_905479595.1 uncultured Hyphomicrobiales bacterium | reverse complement strand
GATGGCAAGGTGACCTACAAAGCCGTCGCCGACGATCTCGGATACGACTATGTGGATGCAAAAGACGTGATTGCCGGCTAATTATCGCCCAATACCGTTGTGAAACGTTTGAAAACCGGGGTTTTTCCCCGGTTTTCTTTTGGCCCAAAGGTCGATCCAATCTGGCCCTAGAATGAGACCAAAAGTCTCGATATTTTAAGTTCTCAGCAAAAAATTCTGGCCAATCCCGTGGTGGGAACGCGCCTAACAGAAGGACCGGTCATCATGAAAATGACAACTGAAGAAGCCTTTGTGAAAGTCTTGCAAATGCACGGCATCGAGCATGGGTTTGGCATCATTGGCTCTGCGTTCATGCCAATATCTGATTTGTTTCCCAAAGCAGGCATTACCTTTTGGGATGTTGCCCATGAAACCAATGGCGGGTTGATCTGCGATGGGTACACCCGCACCACAGGTAAAATGGGGATGGCTATTGCCCAGAATGGTCCTGGCGTCACCGGCTTTGTAACGCCGATCAAAACCGCATACTGGAACCACACACCTATGCTTCTGGTCACCCCGCAGGCGGCCAACAAGACCATGGGCCAGGGCGGCTTCCAGGAAGTGGAGCAGATGGCTCTTTTCCGCGACATGGTGTGCTATCAGGAAGAAGTTCGCGATGCCTCCCGTATGGCGGAAGTTCTCAACCGGGTGATCGAAAAAGCCTGGCGTGGCTCTGCCCCGGCACAGATCAATATTCCGCGGGACTATTGGACCCAGGTTATCGATATTGATTTACCGCAGATCGTGCGTCTTGAACGCCCGGCAGGCGGCGCAAATGCAATCACCGAGGCAGCAAAGCTGCTTTCTGAAGCCAAATTCCCGGTCATTCTCTCCGGTGCCGGGGTGGTGATCGGCGGCGCGATCCCCGATTGTGTCGCTCTTGCAGAACGCCTCGATGCACCAGTGTGCAGCGGCTATCAGCACAATGACAGCTTTCCGGGCAGTCACCCGCTGGCAGCAGGCCCGCTCGGCTATAACGGCTCCAAAGCCGGCATGGAACTGATTGCACAGGCAGATGTTGTGCTGGCGCTTGGCACTCGCCTCAATCCTTTTTCCACCTTGCCGGGTTACGGCATGGATTACTGGCCAAAAGATGCGAAAATCATTCAGGTTGATATCAACTCAGACCGCATCGGCCTCACCAAAAAAGTAAGCGTTGGAATTTGCGGCGACGCGAAACTGGCTGCACAACAGATCCTTGCACAGCTTTCACCAAACGCTGGCGATGCTGACCGCGAAAAGCGCAAAGGCATCATCCATCAGACCAAATCTGCCTGGCTTCAAACCCTGAGCAGCATGGACCACGAAGATGATGACCCAGGCACAAGCTGGAATGAAGAAGCCCGCACCCGCGACGCAGAGCTGATGTCGCCACGCCAGGCTTGGCGCGCCATCCAAAAAGGTCTGCCGAAAGACGCGATTATTTCCAGTGATATCGGCAATAACTGTGCCATCGGCAACGCCTATCCAAGCTTTGAGGAAGGCCGCAAATATCTGGCTCCTGGCCTGTTTGGTCCATGCGGATATGGCTTCCCGTCTATTATTGGCGCAAAAATCGGCTGCCCGGACGTACCCGTTGTCGGCTTTGCCGGTGATGGCGCATTCGGCATTTCCATGAACGAAATGACCTCTATCGGTCGCGAAGACTGGCCGGCCATAACCATGGTGATTTTCCGCAACTTCCAGTGGGGTGCAGAAAAGCGCAACACAACCTTGTGGTACGACAACAACTTCGTCGGCACAGAGCTTGACCCTGAGTTGAGCTATGCAAGTGTTGCTGAAGGCTGTGGCCTCAAAGGTGTATCCGTGACAACGCCCGAAGCCCTTACCGAAGCGCTTGAAACCGCATGCAAAGCTCAAGACGATGGTGTAACGACATTTATCGAGATCGTTCTAAACCAGGAACTCGGCGAACCCTTCCGCCGCGATGCAATGAAAAAACCTGTCGCAGTTGCCGGTATCGATCCGGCAGATATGCGCCCACAAAGCGGTGCCTAGCCTCCCACAACCCTAGCACCCCTTGTTTCCAGGTCGGGAGAGAGTATTCTCCCGGCCTGTTTTTTTGAAAGGTATATGTGTGAGTGGTTTTCCATTCGACGGCAGTTTAGCGGGCATTCTCATGCTCGTGGCAATTCTGTTCTGCGCCGGGTTTGTAAGAGGATATTCAGGTTTTGGCTCCTCCGCCGTGATCATTACCGCACTTGCCCCATTTGCCTCGCCGTCTGCCATCGTTCCTGTCACCGTGCTTTTGGAAATCCTCGCCAGCATTTTAATGGTGCGGGGAACACGGGGCCATCTCGACTGGAGTGTGTTCCGTCTCGTGGTCATTGGCGCACTTATCGGCAGCCCGCTTGGTCTCGCCGCACATTTTTATGTATCTGAAACCACAATAAAACTGCTTATTCAGGGGTTTGTGCTGGCATTTGCACTCGCTCTACTCGCTGGCTGGACATTAAAGCGTCCACCGGGTCCCGTTGGTACGTTAGGCGTTGGGGCATTGTCCGGTGTCGCCAACACCGCGGCATCCCTTGGCGGCTTGCCGGTAGCGCTCTTTTTCGTGGCGGGCAATAACAGCCCGAACATGCTGCGCGCAACCATGGTCTCATTTTTCTTTTTTGTGAACGCGGTGTCGGTCGCCCTGCTTCTGAGCGCAGGCATCATGACTGCGGAAAGTTTCAAGACACTGGCTTTGTGGGGCCTGCCGGTCATCATCGGGGTTTATGCCGGTGGCAAACATTTCCTCGGTGCCAGTCCACAAACTTTCCGCCGCGTGGTGCTAAGTCTTCTCATCACACTTGCGGTGACTGGCATCGCACGGACAATCTGGGATCTAATCTGACCCCATCGCCAAGGTAATGGCAGACGCAGAAAAGATGTCTTCAACGCTGGCACCGCGCGAAAGATCGCAGACCGGCTTTGCAAACCCTTGCAAGAACGGACCAATAGCCTGGGCGTTGCCCATATATTGGGTGAGTTTGTAGCCAATATTGGCGGCGTCGAGATCAGGAAAAATCAACACATTGGCTTGACCCGCAACGGCGCTGCCGTCAGGCACTTTGCGCTGAGCCACCGAAGGCACAATGGCGGTATCGAGCTGAAACTCACCATCTATTGCCAGTTCAGGTGCGCGTTGTTTGGCAATCGCAACCGCTTCTGCCACCTTTTCGATGTGTTCGTGCTTTGCACTGCCGCGAGAGGAAAACGACAACATTGCAACCCGTGGCGTTTCTCCCAGCCACGTTGCAGCGGTGTTGGCCGAGGCAATGGCAATGTCAGCCAAGTCTTCCGGGCCGGGATCAATGTTCACTGCACAATCAGCGAAGATGAAACTCCGCGGGCCTGAGCCTGCAACATCTGGCACCACCATGAGAAAGAAACTCGACATACGGCGGATACCTTCTGCCAGGCCTACAGTCTTCAACCCGGCGCGCAAAACATCTGCAGTAGGGTTTGCAGCACCTGCAACAAGACCTTCCGCATCGCCCATGCGCACCATCATGCCAGCAAAATAAAGCGGGTCGCGCAGCAGTGCGGCGGCCTCTTCTCCATTATGTTTAGAGGTTGCCGCGAGTTCTGCCACATAGGCATCAAACCGCGCATCGCTCTCAGGGGTGACACTGGAAATTCCCTCGCCTGGGTTCCCTTCCGCGCCGAACAGGATGGGTTGTGCCAGATCTTCAGCAACAAGTTGGCGTGCGGCTGCAACGACGCGCACATCGCCACCTTCTGGCAACACCACCCGTCCACCTGCACCCCGGGCTTTGCCCATCAAATCATCAATAATGCTCATTTTCGCAAAACCCGTGTCGCTGCGTTAAATTTCCGGTTGACCTTTTCGCCATCATTTGCACCTTGGCAAAGATCAACCGTTCAAGGAACCCTTAAGCCATGGCCTTTGCACCGCTACCAGACGGCGACAAACTTTTCTATGAAACGCATGGCGAGGGACCGCCATTGCTTATCATCTCCGGTCTTGGCGGACGTGCGGGCTTTTGGCAACCACATATTGGCGAACTCTCCCGGTATTTCACACTGATTTTGCACGACCATCGCGGCACCGGCAGCTCTTCAAAACCCCACTTCACCTATTCGGTTGAACAAATGGCCGGAGACGTTGTGGCGCTCCTCGATCATCTTGGCATTGAACAGGCCGGGGTATGCGGACATTCGACCGGCGGGG
>CAJQND010000384.1 GCA_905479595.1 uncultured Hyphomicrobiales bacterium | reverse complement strand
TCCTGGAGAGACCCTTCGGGCGCGACTGCAAAGCCTGCCTGCTTCGTTGGAAAATCTTGAAAACCGGGCGGTGTCCTGCGACTTTCCGCCTGGCTGGCAGGCTTTGCAGTTTGCGCAGAATGGAGACTATTAATGGGTCCTGACCCTAGGTCTAGACCCCAAACGGGGCGATAAAAAATCAAAACGAGGCAGTTAAATGGCGAAGACAATCAGTCACCACCAAGCGCTTATCTATATAATGGTGACCATGGCGGGCGTGGACCGGGCAATCTCGGATTTAGAACTTGGGCGCATCGGGCGAATTGTCCAGACTTTGCCGGCGTTTAAAGATTTTGATCCAGAGCGGTTGGTACATGTGGCCCAGGAATGTGGGGAAATTCTCTCCGCCGATGGTGGTCTTGATGCTATTTTAGGATTGATCAAGCAAGACTTGCCCGCGCCACTACACGAATGTGCTTATGCGCTGGCAGTTGAAGTGGCTGCAGTTGATCTTGCGGTTCAGGCGACGGAAATAAGGTTCCTTGCCATGTTGCGCGACACATTTGGCCTCGACAAGCTCACCACAGCAGCGATTGAGCGCGGTGCTCAGGCACGCCTTGCACGGATTTAGCTCGGGTCAGGAATGCGCGGCGATGAATTTTGTGATCGCTTCGATTGCTTGATCCATGTTTTGCGCGAGGGTTAAACCTGATGCCTTCCGGGGTTTAAAGCCATGGTCGCCGTCTTTCAGCCATTTCAGCGAAATTCGATCAGGTAAACCATACCCGGCAACATCTTCTGCGGTGCCAAACGGATCGCGTTCTCCCTGGCAGATCAGGGTGGGCAGGGAAAGTTCCTTGAGGTGGTCAACCCGCAGCTTTTCTGGCTGGCCGGTAGGGTGAAACGGATAACCGAGGCAAATGAGGCCCGCCACTTTGGTTTGTGCAAAAAGGTCCTCGGCGATCATGCTGGCAATTCGACCGCCCATGGATTTGCCACCTATGAATAAAGCGCCCTCCGACTTCATCGCATCAATAGCTTCAATGAACTCGACTTCCAGGACCGGCGTGCGCGGCGGTGGACGCTTCGAACCGCCAGTGCGCCGTGCTGCCATATAGGCAAACTCAAACCGGGCACTGCGCACCCCGCGAGCCGCCAGTCCAGATGACATTTCAGACATGAAATCTGAACTCATTCCAACCCCGGAGCCGTGGGCAAACAGGTACACAGGCCCTTTGGTTGGGCCATCGATTAGGAACTGCGGCATTTTTTCGTGTCTTCCTCAATTTATATTGAACACATAGCGGCGCTTCATGACTTACATTAGTGAGTATGAATGGCATTGAAAATGAAAGCTTTATCCGGCTGGTTGCGTTTGCAGGAGTGTTTGTGGTTATGGCGCTGCTGGAGTTTGCCTTGCCGCGAAAGAAACGCAGCGAACCAAGGCTCACTCGCTGGTTTGCAAATTTTGGTCTGGTTGTGGTTGACGCGCTGGTTCTGAGGGCGCTGTTTCCGGTCCTGGCGGTCGGCGTTGCTTTTTGGGCGCAAGCGCAGGGCTATGGTTTGTTTTCTATGCTTGCCTGGCCCACGTGGATTGAAATTGTGCTGACGGTCATTTTGCTTGATCTGGCGATTTACTGGCAGCATGTGGCGTCTCACAAGATACCGCTTTTATGGCAGGTGCACCGGGTTCATCACGCAGACCGGGATCTTGATGCATCAAGCGGCTTGCGGTTTCACCCGGTCGAGATTGCACTCTCCATGGTCTATAAAATGGCTGTCGTTATATTGCTTGGCGCGCCTGCGGCCGGGGTTTTTGTTTTTGAAGTGCTGCTCAATGGCAGTGCCATGTTCAACCACGCCAATTTCCGCTTGCCGCTGGGCCTAGACAAGATCATTCGCTCAGTCCTGGTGACGCCTGATATGCACCGGGTTCATCATTCAATTCACCGCCGCGAGGCGGATACCAATTACGGATTTGCGCTTTCGGTTTGGGACCGGATGTTTGGCAGCTATACCGATCAACCTGAAAACGGCCATGACGGAATGGTACTCGGTCTGGCTGATCAGCAGACGAGCAAACCCTCTCAACTCATTTGGTGCCTGACCTTCCCGTTCCGTCGGAAGGGGTAAATCTCACTCAAATGGCAGTGGGAAGTATTTTCGAAAAATTGTGTCATATGCACCAGAGATTTTAATCCGGTCCAAACCGTAATCGATGACGGCCATAATTCTTTTGTCGCCCAGCTTGGTGGCAAGCCCTGCGCCATCGCCAAAGAAATGACTTTCCCAAAAAGCACCGGGCAAAAGTTTGCAGCAATCTCGTGAAGCCTCGCCCTGTATCCAGAAGGCCAGTGCCAGGTTATCGCCAAACAACGCATCGATGCTGCCGGTTCTAAGGGCTTCTGCTGCTTCTTCATGGCTTTCAAAGGCGCGAATGGTAGAGCGGCTAAAATAGGCGTTCATATATGCTTCATGCGCCGTGCCCTTAACCACGCCGAGGCGTCGGCCTGCAAATTCGCGTGGATCAGCGCTAACGGATGGGTTTTGCACGCGCACCGCAAAGCGCCCACTGGAGCGAAAATAGGGTTTGGAGAATTCAGCCCGCTGGAAATTGCCTTGGGTGCGGGCAATTGATGCAGCGGCAACGTCGGCTTCTCCATTATCAAGCGCTGAAAAAAGCTGGCCATAAGAACTGGTGACAAAGCTGCACTGAATCCGCAGCGTAGCGCAAATCGCCTGCATCATTTCAACGTTAAACCCGGCCATGTTTCCAGAGGCGTCTTTGTAGTTGAAAGGCGGGTAGTCTTCG
>CAJQND010000383.1 GCA_905479595.1 uncultured Hyphomicrobiales bacterium | reverse complement strand
GGCAAAGATGGCGCCAGCCGATTGTTTGATTGGTGCGGGCACAATTCTGCAACCCGCCGAAGTCGACCGATTAAATGACGCAGGTGGGCGGTTAATGGTCAGCCCGAATGTTAATCCGAAAACGCTTTCTCATGCGGTTTCGCTCGGCATGACAACGATGCCCGGCGTTTTTTCTGCAACTGAGGCGCTACTTGCGTCAGAACTCGGTGCTACTGCGCTCAAGTTCTTTCCAGCATTCAAACTCGGCCCAGACGGCATTGCGGCCATCAGGGTGATCTTGCCGCCTGAATTGGACGTGGCCGCCGTCGGTGGGGTGTCAGAAGCAGATTTTGAAAAATATATGGCCGCAGGTATTACTAGTTTTGGTCTTGGCTCAAGCCTTTATAAACCCGGCGATGGGGCGTCAGAAGTTGCCCAAAAAGCGCGCCGCATTACCGCAGCATATGATGCGGCGGCTAAAGCCTTGCGGAACTAGGCCGCCGCAGACGGAGTTTTCTTGCCGCAAATTGGAATATCAGGAAATGATGCCCCATTTTTTGCGGGTATAGGCGAGCAACTCATTTTCCTGTTGGGCAATGTTACCATCTGCAGTGGCAATTCTAAAAAGATAGGAGAAAATCATTCTCTTATCTTTGGTACTTAGGTTCTCCGCAAGATTATCGATCTGATCGCGGAAGGCTGGAACGTCAGAAATTTCGCCACATGCAGTGCGGAAATCCTCGCAATCGAAATCATCGAATAATAGGGAGCCGACCTGTTCGGCGGTGGCAATTTCGCCACGATCAACAATTCCATCTGCTGCCGCGATAGCTGCACCAGCCAGGTAAACGGCACGAAGAATTTCTTCACGATCATGCTTATCTCCTTCGTCAGGGATTTGCACAATTTCGGGGCGGTTGAATTGACCTTTTATCCACGCGCTTAAGTTTGCCATCAGCAGAGTATAGCGCAATTGGCAGTTTTGAGCCAATTTCTTTAAATATAACTTGCGTAAGTTCAAATAATTTTTGTTTTTATCTCTTAAATAGAAGTATTTCTTCTGCTTAACACTTTCTTGTGGAACCACGTTCAACGAGTGTCAGATCAATTTTTCGGTTGAAGGGGATGGGTGGCGCTCCGGTTTCACTCATCTTTACAATGATGTCTGCCGCAAGTCCGCCAATTTGCTTTGCCGGCAGACGAACCGTGGTTAAACGGGGTTCCATATGTGCTGAACCATTGAAGTCGCCAATACCGATTACGGAGAGGTCATCTGGAACCTTTATGCCGTCCGCCTGACAGGCATAGATAACACCGCGTGCGATGATGTCATTCCCGCAAATCACAGCACTTGGTCTATTGGCGACAAGGAACCTCCGTGCAAGTTGCTTTGCTTCACCAATATCATATGGGCAGCTGAATATCCTCGACGGAGGTACTTTTATTCCTGCGGACTGAATTGAGTTCATTGCACCTTTCAGCCGATATCTGGCCCGGTCATTGTTCACCGTGTCTGGGAACACGAATGCGATGTCGCGATGGCCAAGGTCGAGCAAATGCTTTGTAACGATTGCGCCAGCTTCAAAGTTATCCGCACCGACGCAGGGCAGCTCGGTGTTTTCGCGATAGTTCCAAATCGAAATAACGGGCACATCTCGCTGCTCGAGCATGTTCAAGGTTACGTTCTCGTGGCCAAACCCCACCAGCACAATTCCATCAATACGCCGTTCAAGCAGGGATCGCACAATGGCGATTTCCTGGTTGAGGTCATAACTGTGTGCGGCAATTAACATGGTGCGGTCGTGATGCTGAAGGCGCGCGGAAAATGCTTCAATCAGTTCAGCAAAAATCGCGTTGTCGATCGTTGGAACTATCAAGCCGATCGTTCCCGAAAAACGATTATGCATGGCGCTCGCCATGCGGTTTCGAATGTAACCGAGGTCTTCGGCTGCTTGTTCGATTTTTTTCCGGGTTG
This sequence comes from uncultured Hyphomicrobiales bacterium, assembly GCA_905479595.1. Classification (GTDB taxonomy): domain Bacteria; phylum Pseudomonadota; class Alphaproteobacteria; order Rhizobiales; family CAJQND01; genus CAJQND01. Next base: position 6,882 of record CAJQND010000383.1, on the reverse strand, counting down.
GGCCGCGCACCATATCGGGTTCATTAAACGTGCGCGAAACTGTTGCTGGCGAGACGCCAGCCCGGGCGGCAACTTCAACAATGCCAGGGGCACCTTTTCGTGAACGCATGCGCTTCATCTCTTCAATTTACCGGAAAAGAATTGAAATGAAAACGTTTGCATTCATATTTTCATTGGATAGTCTGAAGCTTCTGGCTTGGGAAATTTCATAAGAATGCTGAAAACAGCACCAACCATGCCAGTTTCAGAGCAGTTCGGGGGATTGGTTCACATATGGAGTTTCTCAACCATCTCGGCGGTGTATTTGAACCCGTTGCATTTTTGCTGCTTTTGGGAGGTACAATCGGTGGGCTCATTCTTGGTGCCACGCCGGGATTATCCCCAACAATGGCGGTGGCGCTGCTCATTCCATTCACCTTTCAACTTGAAGCAACGCAAGGGTTGATCTTGCTTGGTGCCGCCTACACCTCGACGGTCGCTGGTGGTGCTGTCAGTGCCATTTTGCTGAAAATTCCCGGGGCTCCGGCGAATATTGCAACTGCGCTGGATGGCCATGAGATGGCCAAGAACGGGCAAGGTGCGAAAGCCCTGCATATATCGTTTCTCTCCTCAGGGATCGGTGGTGTTATCGGTGTTCTTTTACTCATTTTCCTGACGCCGGTTCTCGCACAATGGGCGCTCGCCTTTGGTCCGTCACACCTGTTTTGGATGGCAATTCTGGGTGTAACTGTCATCGGATCGCTGGATTCAAAATCATTCGTGAAAGGTCTGCTGTCTGGTTGCCTGGGATTGTGGCTATCGATGATTGGCTATGATGACATTCAAGGTGCGCAGCGGTTTATTTTCGCAGATGCGCTTACAGGCGGCATCAATATTATCTCGGCTTTGATCGGCATTTTCGCCATACCGCAAGTGATTGAGATGTTCGCCAAGGGGCGAATAGCGTCATCGATTTCCTCATTGGAAGTAGAAAAGCAGTCTATCTGGGCCTCGGTCCGCGAAACTTTGGGTTATAAACGCGCGCTGTCTATTGGCACTGTCTGCGGCTCAGTAATTGGCCTAATCCCGGGCGTTGGCGGCCAAATTGCGGGGTTGTTGGCCTATGATCAGGCACGGAAATTCTCACCGGAGCGCGAAAAATTCGGTTCCGGATATGCAGAAGGGGTCGTTGCGGCTGAATCAGCCAATAACGCCATGGTTGGACCATCTCTCGTGCCTTTGTTGACATTATCAATTCCCGGCAGTCCAACCGCTGCGGTGTTGCTGGGTGGGCTTTTGATTCATGGAATTTTTCCCGGCTCCGATTTATTTGATAACCATCCAAAAGTTGCCTGGACCTTCATCAATTCAATGCTTGTCGGCCAGATCTTGATGGTCATCTTTGGCATCTGGATCGCCGGTTATGCTGCCAAGGTTGCGAAGATTCCTAACCCGATCATGGCAGCTGCAGTTTTGGTTCTCGCGCTTTTTGGCTCTTATTCGATCCAGCAGTCGATGGGAGATGTTTACATCATGCTCGGCCTTGGGCTCGGCATGTTTTTCCTGGAAAAATTCGGTTTCTCCGCAGCACCTCTCGTCCTTGGCCTCATCCTTGGGCCTATCGCTGAAGCAAACTTTATTCAAGGAAGCATGATCGCCACTGCCGGAGACGGAACGTTGAGCTATTTCTTCGGCGGTGTGTTGAACCTCTTCCTGATTGCGTTGGTCATTGCATCCATTGCCTACAGTTTTTGGGCTTCGATAGTGTTGGCCAAAAAGACAGCGCCGAAACCGGAGGTCACGAAATGAACTCTGCACGCCTCCAGCATTTGATCCCTGGTACGCTGGTTTTGCTACTGGCCCTAACCGTGGTCTGGCTCAGTTTTACACGTGAACCGGCAGAATCATTTCTGTTTCCCCGGTTGATTTCGGTCGTAATGCTGGCGCTCGCATTTTGGAATTTTGTGCGTGCCGCAACCGGCCTTGCAAAAGTTGGCACCGGCTTCACCGCCAGTTTGTTGGTGACTATTGCGCCTGGCGTTGCGGTCATGATCATCTTTATCTTTTTCCTGGCGAAACAGTTTGGGTTCTATGTTTCATCGACGATTGCATTCGTTGCAATTTACGCAATTTACGATCCCGCACCACATTCCGATCCAAAATCCTGGGCAAAACGCGTAGGTGTTGCGATCGCGTTTATGGTGCTGATGTACGGACTATTTAGCATTCTGCTGAAAGTTCAAACGCCGAGAGGCATGTTCTTCTGAACCAAAGATGGTCAGATATATGAGGAGGAATAAAATGAAGAAACTGATCGCGGCAATGGCACTATCGGCTTTTGCATTCACCCCTGGCATTGGAGCGGCACAAGCGGCAGATTATCCCGACCGGCCAATTTCAGTTATGGTGTCATATGGCGCTGGCGGAGCAACCGATTTTCAGGCTCGTATCGTGACCATGATGGCCGCAAATGAAAAACTTCTTGGCCAACCCATGGTTATCATCAACAAACCAGGTGCTGGCGGGCGTGTTGGCTGGAACTGGTTCGCATCTGAAGCGGAAACCGATGGTTATACGTTATCTGCCTACAACGTCCCCCATTTCATCGCACAATCGATTAAAGGCGGCGTGAAATACTCCGCAGACAGTTTTGAGCCCATCGCGAACTGGGGCTCTGATCCTGCCGTTGTGATTGTTCCAAAGGACAGTCCCTACAATACAATTGGGGAATTGCTTGATTACGCGAAAGCCAATCCCGGCAAGGTAACGATGTCTGGCGCTGGTCTTTTTGTTGGCCACCACATTGCCGCGCTGCAAATCCAAAAAGCGATTGGTGCCAAACTGGCTTATATCCCAACCAAAGGCGGGGGTGCTGCAGCAATGAAGGCTGTGATCGCCGGAGACGTGATTGCCGGCGTCAACAATCTGTCTGATGCTTTTCGGGCTCGCGAGGCCGGAAACGTGAAAATTCTCGCGGTGGCAGACTTGGAGCGCAATGAGAAATTTCTGCCAAACGTTCCAACGTTGAAAGAGGCAGGGTACGACGTGGATAATTCTTCAGTAAACTTTCGGGGCATTATGGCCAAGAAAGGCACACCGCCAGAAATTATCGAGATGCTGGCCGCCAAAGTGCCGGAAATGTTTGCCAATGGCCGCGTGACCAAGCAGATGAACGCTGGTGGTTCACCAATCAAGATCATGAACCGTGCTGAAGTTCAAAAAATGTGGTCAGACCGCCAAGCCTTTCTCCAGGAATTGTTGAAAGACCTGAAATAGAACCCAAATGTGAAATGGGCCTGGAGTGGATATTCCAGTCCGGGCCCATACCACCTTTGGTGACAAACCCAAACGAGGACCCCCGCAGTGAACACTCCAGCATCCATTGTTCAAGATATCACCTCCGAGGAGGCGTCGATTGATGCGATGATTTCGCGGGCGAGAACTGCCCAAAGAGCATTTGAGAAAACTGCAACACAGACACGCTATGACCAAGCGGCATTGGCCGCGGCCTGGGCGCTTATGGAGCCGTCACGCAATGCGGAACTTGCAGAAATGGCCGTTGCAACCACCGGCCTTGGCAATGTCGCCGACAAGATCACCAAGAACCACCGAAAGACACTGGGCGTTCTCCGCGACATCAAGTATTCAAGAACACACGGCATCATCCAGGATGACCCTTCAACAGGAATTACGCAGATCGCGCGGCCCATTGGAGTTGTGGGAGCGGTGGTTCCGTCAACAAACCCGCTCGCAACGCCGACCAACAACGTGGTCAATGCGTTAAAATGCGGAAATGCGATCATTTTATCCCCCTCACCAAAAGGGGCTGAGGTTTGCAAGAAACTGCTCGGATATATGTATGCTGAATTCGATAAGATAGGCTTGGACCATGACCTCGTTCAAATGATCCCGCAGCCTGTTTCCAAAGCGAAAGCGCAACGCCTCATGGAGAAGGCGGATCTTCTTGTGGTCACAGGTAGCCAAAACAACGTGCACCGTGCCTATTCATCGGGGACGCCGGCGATTGGTGTGGGGGCTGGAAACGTTACAGTGATAATCGATGAAACCGCTGATCTCGCAGCCGCAGCGCAAAAAATCACTGCCTCAAAATGTTTTGACAACGCCACATCGTGTTCGTCTGAAAATGCTTTGGTTGTCGTTGACGCAATCTATGACCGCTTTATCGTCGAGCTTCATAAATCCGGCGGGCGAATGCTGGACGCAGAAAATTCAAAAAAACTGAAAACCGCTCTTTTTCAAAATGGCCATCTCAACCGGCACATTATAGCCCGGGATATTGATCAGGTAATTTCGGTTTCTGAAATTGAAGTGGCTGAGAGTGAAAATGCAAAGTTCTTGCTGATCGATGGTACTGGAATTGGACCAGAATTTCCTGAATCTGGTGAAAAGCTGTCATTGGTAACAACGCTCTACAAGGCGCGCGATTTTGACGATGCCAAAAGACTTGCAGCCAACATACTCGCGCATCAAGGTGCGGGCCATTCGATCGGAATTCATACCTCTGACGATACGCGGGCGGTTCAGCTCGGAATGGAAGTTCCAGCATGCCGGGTCATTGTCAATCAGGCGCACTGTTTTGCAACCGGCGGGTCCTTTGACAATGGAATGCCGTTTTCTCTTTCCATGGGGTGTGGTTCTTGGGGCGGTAATTCAATTGATGAAAATTTCAACCATAAGCACTTGATGAATATCTCTAAAATTGTGCGTGAAATTTCGCCGGACGAGCCCTCGGTCGAAGACATATTTGAGGGTTACTGGCAGGAAGCTGGAAGATGAAGATCGCTACATCTGATGGCGAGCAAAATCAATTCATGTCGGTGCCGGAACTCATAGACAAATGGGCCGAAGACACGCCTGATGCGGTTTTTCTGATCGACCCTCATTCAGATACACAAATCACCTATCAGATGTTGAAATCGCAGGCATCTGCGGTGGCGCATAACATTTCTTCATGCGGTGTGAAGGCTGGCGAAAGTGTTGCCTATGCAATGAGCAACAACCCGCAAACAGCGGTTACTGTTTTGGGCATTTTGTATGGTGGCTTCCTGGCAACGTCGATCAATCTCGTCGCTGGGCGTGATACGATTTCTTATGTATTGGAGCATTCCGAAGCAAAGTTGGTTCTGGCAAACGCCATGGGTGAAGAACTAGTTTCATCCGTCCAGTCAGAAGTTGCTGTCATGCGGTGTATCATCGTGGTCGATGAGGGTTTTCTGGTAGCACCTGACCAGCTTCAACCGAAATCGATCACCGCTGAAACAGACGGATTGTTGATGTACACCTCGGGCACGACAGGACGTCCAAAAGGGGTGGTGCTTTCCCACAAAAATCTTATCGCTGGCGGAAGGAACACCGCTCTTGCCCATCAATTGGCGAACCAGGACCGGGGCATGTGCATTTTGCCGCTTTATCACATCAATGGTTTGTGTGTGACAGTGATGGGAGCGCTCGTTTCGGGTGGTAGCCTTGTGGTCCCTCATCGGTTTTCGGTTTCATCATTCTGGCAAACCATAGTTAAACAGCAGATCACCTGGTTTTCTGCGGTGCCGACACAAATTTCCTATCTCTTGCACTACAAAGGGAAAATACCGCCGAAGGAACAACTCGTAAATGTCGGTTTTGCGCGTTCAGCCTCTGCGCCACTGTCTCCTGATGTTCAAGAAGCGTTTGAAGCGCGTTTTGGCATTCCGATTGTGGAGACCATGGGTTTAACCGAAACAGCGGCACAAATTTTGTCCAATCCATTGCCACCGGGCGTGCGGAAAATTGGTTCCCCTGGCGTGGCCTTTGGCAATGAGGTGATTATCGCAGATGAAAACCAGCGAGAAGTGCGCAGAGGTAAAGAAGGCGAAGTGCTTGTGCGTGGGCCGAATATCATGCGTTGTTATTTGAAAAACGAGACGGCAACTGTGCAGGCACTCACGGCAGACGGATGGCTGCGTACTGGCGATCTCGGACGGATGGATGATGATGGTTACGTGTTTATCACCGGCAGGCTTAAAGAGCTGATCATCAAGGGAGGTGAAAATATTGCACCCCGAGAAGTTGATGAAGCGCTGTACAGCCATTCTGACGTTGTCGAGGCAGCTGCATTTTCCAGAAAATGTGACCGGTATGGAGAAACTGTCGAAGCCGCAGTTATGGTTTGCGAAGGATCGAAGGCAACTGAAGCGGAGTTGATTGAAATGTGTGTGTCGCGTCTCGGAAATTTCAAGGCGCCAGACAGAGTACATTTTCTTCCTGAACTGCCAAAGGGGCCATCAGGAAAAATTCAGCGGATAAAGCTTTTGAATCTGGTAATGTCTGAGGCCGCGCAGGATAGAACGGATTGAAGCGTTTTATTCTGATTGGACATTGTAAAAATGAGATTCTTTTACTGTAGTCGTTGTCAGCCATTTAATTTCAAGACGTACTGATTCCTCTGCCAGTTTCGATACATGTTTGGCCAGCATTTGGTGGTCACGTTCAAAGCTTGGGCCGGACATGTAAATTTTTATGGTCCCGTCTTGGGCGTCCACCCGGAGAACTTCTTGCGCCACGCCGGGATACCATTGCTTTAAAGCCTTGTATGTCATCCCTTCCAGCTCGATCTCATGGAAAAGTCGTTTAGTCTGTCGCAAGAGGGGGATCGAAACAATAACGACAAATACGAGTGTTAAAAGAATACCCCGGCCTGCAATGCGTTTGGGGTTCAAGGTGAAAACTGCTGGGGCGAAGCCATGCAGCAGAAAAGCAATTGAGGCGACAAGCAGGATGGTTACAAAGTTGGTGACAAAGAGCAACAACGCACCTTGCATTTCGATGTATAACCCTTGTTCTGCGACAATGCCCGCCGCTGCAAGCGGTGGCAACAACGCGACGGCAACGGCAACGCCCGGCACT
>CAJQND010000382.1 GCA_905479595.1 uncultured Hyphomicrobiales bacterium | reverse complement strand
AATTGACGCGACAGATATCGCTATTGTTGCGGGGCGGATCGCATATGTGGGGCCGGATGCGTCCCATGCAATCGGCGATAAGACCGAAGTCATTCAGGCAAACGGGCGATATATGATCCCCGGGCTGTGTGACGGCCACATGCATGTTGAAAGCGGCATGGTCACAGTTACAGAATTCGCACGCGCTGTTATTCCCCACGGCACAACATCGATGTTTATAGATCCTCACGAAATTGCCAATGTTCTGGGCCTGCCCGGCGTTAAACTTATGCATGATGATGCGGCAAGTCTTCCCATAAACGTGCAGGTTCAGGTGCCCTCGTGTGTGCCGTCTGCGCCCGGACTGGAAAGCGCTGGCGCTGAATTCTCGGTTGATGATGTTATTGAAGCGCTCACGTGGCCGCAGACTTGCGGGCTGGGAGAAATGATGAACTTCCCCGGCGTTGCTATGAACGACCCCAAAATGCTGGGCGAAATTGCAGCGACACAAATCGCGGGCAAAACCGTTGGCGGACATTTCGCGTCGCCCGAATTGGGGTTGATGTTTCATGGTTATGTGGCGGGCGGCCCTGCCGATGATCACGAGGGCACCCGCAAACAAGATGCCATTGCCCGGGTGCGCCAGGGAATGCGGGCAATGTTGCGGCTCGGATCAGCCTGGTATGATGTGGCAGCCCAAATCAAGGCTGTTACGGAAGACGGGCTGGATCCACGCAATTTTATTTTATGCACAGATGACAGCCATTCAGGCACGCTGGTTCATGATGGCCACATGAACCGAGTGGTGCGCCATGCAATCCAGCAGGGATTAAAACCCATCACAGCAATCCAGATGGCAACCCTCAACACCGCCCAGCATTTTGGGATGGAACGTGACATCGGCTCCATAGCACCTGGCCGCCGGGCGGATATTATTCTCAGCTCCGATCTGGCCAGCCTGCCGGTAGAACTGGTTATGGCCGCCGGGCAGGTTTTGGCTAAAGACGGCGTTTTGACAACGGATATTCCGGCTGCAATCTATCCCGACTTTTCCAAAAACACAGTGCACCTTGGCAAAACCCTAGCAGGCACCAATTTTGACATTCCCGCACCAGACCAAGCCGCAAGTGTTCGTGTCCGCGTCATCGGGGTGATCGAAAACCAGGCCCCAACAAAGGCTCTTGAGGTTGATCTGGAAGTTGCAAATGGACTGGTGCAGATGGATGACGTAAATGACATCTGCCAGATTGCCATGGTTGAACGGCACCGAGGCACCGGTGGGGTGGTCAACGGATTTGTATCCGGATTTGGGTATGACAAACCCTGTGCAGTTGCCTCGACAGTTGCTCACGACAGCCACCATATGATTGTGATTGGCACCTCAAAAACCGATATGGCATTGGCGGCGAACCACCTCGGCAAAGTTGGCGGCGGCATCACTGTTTTCAGCGACGGCAAGGAACTTGCCACTGTTGAATTGCCAATCGCTGGACTGATGTCCAACGAACGCTCCGAAATTGTTGCAGAAAAAGCTGCTAATATGGTCAGCGCAATGGAAGCCTGCGGCTGCAAGCTTAACAATGCTTATATGCAACACTCATTGCTGGCCCTGGTGGTAATCCCGGAATTGAGAATTTCCGACATGGGATTGGTGGATGTAACCAAATTCGAAAAAACCGAACTTTTTGTGTGACCATGGCGACGTTGGATGATGTGAACAAAACCGCAGAATTCGAGCGCGTGTGGCAGGCAGGAACAAGAGATTTTCTTCATATGGCGTCATTACCAATCTACGAATGAAAAAACGCTCTGTTAGTGTGACAAGGCCCAGCGAAACCTGCCGGCCACCTCACTTCTATGACACCTGCTCAAAATTTACGTGTTTGCATGAGAGCTAATAATTGGTAATGTTTTTAATGTCTTGTCGCTGGGGAAGCTACATCTATGGACGCTGACAAAATCTCTTTTGGCGAGGTCAACTCTCCCCCAACTCCCTCTATTATTCTCCGTCCGGGTATCTTTGTTCTTCCAGACGATACAGAGCGTTATTTGATTGCCGGGAATGGCTCGGTAATTGTGGAAGTTGAAGCAGGTGACAAGCTTGAATTTGTCAATTGTGAAGGCTTGCAAAAATGCGAGGTGATTTCGGCAAACCGGTCTGGCCGCATGGATGCAAGTGTTCTAAGCAGTGCGCCGGATGGGGATGCTTCCGGATTTCTGGCAATTCTTCAGAGCACATCTGAAAGCGCCCGCAACGCGCACGCTGCGCTGAAGCGGCGCAATATAGATGTTGCAAAAGCACGGGCTGTAAATTTATTCGGCGGACAATCAAATGCCGGTGACACCGCTGAGTTAATCGTACAGGAAAGTGGGTACGTGATTGCTTGCGCGCCAGGCGGTCCCATGGATGCAGAGCAGCAAAACACAACCACTCCGATTGAACTGTTTATCAAACGCACAAGACTACGCGCTCCCGGTGAGATGCACCTCCCGGAACCGTTGGCTGATCCTGTACTTGATTTCCGAATTCATGCGGCGACGGCTGAAAGTTTCACAGTCAAGGCTGGTGAGTATATCCAGATTATAGATGTGGCTGGTCGGCAATGTTCTGACTTTCAGGCATTCTCCGCTCGCAAACTCGACAAAGGCCACCACCTCGCAATTGATGCAACGATCACCCGAAGCCTGCTTGGGCTCACCAATCCCAAACCAGGCTTGCCATCAAAGGCATTCGATCTGGAAATGGAAGCGCTGGTCGAAGTTATACAGGACACCTGCGGGCGTCATGACGTTTTCATGACCGCATGCAATTCACGCTACTATGCCGATATGGGTTATCCAGGCCATGTCAATTGTTCCGACAATTTCAATGTGGCTCTCGACCCATTTGATATCACCGGGCGCAAGGGCTGGGAAGCAATCAACTATTTCTACAACACCAATGTTGATGCCCAGAACCAGATCTACTTTGACGAACCCTGGTCGCGGCCTGGCGATTATGTTTTGATGCGCGCCTTAACCGATCTGGTTTGCGTTGCCTCCGCATGTCCTTGTGACATTGATGCAGCGAATGGATGGAATCCAACCGATATCCACCTGCGAACTTATCAAGCCAATGAAGATTTCAAACGAGCAACGGCCTTTCGAATGACAACAGATGCCCCCGCAGAATTGACAAAACAAACTGGTTTTCATGAAAAATTCGCTGGGTTTACCCGCGATTTTACCGAGTATAACGGGTATTGGCTCGCAAACCGATTTAACAATAACGGCCCCATAGAAGAGTATTGGGCGGCGCGCGAAAAAGCCGTCGTGATGGATTTGTCACCTTTGCGCAAATTCGAAATCACCGGACCTGATGCGGAAGCGCTCCTGCAGTATTGTATGACACGTGATATTCGCAAGCTGGCTCCGGGGCAGGTGGTCTATACCGCCATGTGTTACGAACATGGGGGCATGATTGATGATGGTACGGTGTTCCGCCTCGATGAAAACAATTTCCGTTGGGTAGGTGGTAACGACATATCGGGTATCTGGCTTCGGGAACAAGCGCAAAAACTAGAACTGAAAGCCTGGGTGCGTTCTTCGACCGACCAACTCCACAACATTGCTGTTCAGGGACCAAACAGTCGTGACATTCTTAAGGAAATTGTATGGACGCCGCCAAACAGGCCTTCACTCGAAGAATTGAATTGGTTCAGGTTTTCGCCGGCTCGCATTCACGCGTTTGAAGGTGTTCCTGTCGTCGTGTCGCGCACGGGGTACAGTGGTGAACTGGGGTACGAACTGTTTTGCCACCCCAGGGATGCCGAAGCGGTATTTGATGCCGTTTGGGAAGCTGGTCAAAAATTTGGCCTCAAACCGCTTGGGCTGGAAGCGCTCGACATGATCCGCATTGAAGCGGGTCTGGTTTTTGCCGGTTATGAATTCTGTGATCAAACAGATCCTTTTGAAGCCGGCATCGGTTTCACGGTTCCGCTCAAGAGCAAGCAGGACGACTTTATCGGAAAAGAGGCGTTAATTGAACGCAAGGCGCATCCTCAAAAGAAGCTGGTAGGGCTTGACCTTCACGCCCAGGAGCCAATTGGCAATGGCGATCCGGTTTACATTGGCCGCGCGCAAGTCGGCCAAATCACAAGTGCCATGCGCTCCCCGCTCCTGAACAAGACAATTGCCCTTGCGCGGGTTGATGTTTTGCATTCTGAGCTTGGTTGTGCAGTGGAGGTGGGCAAATTGGACGGCGAGCAAATGCGCCTTCCGGCAACAGTTGTGCGCTTTCCTCACTACGACCCCGAAAAGCTTAAACCGCGAAGCTAAAGTTTTTGCCGTACTTGCACCGACAAATCGAGATTTTCCGATGATCTGTCAGGCGTGCCATGCCGCAATTTTCTGTGAAATTCCGGCATGACACGTTCGCAAAATCAGATCTTCAAATAGGACTCAAGTGAATCATCCAGCGCCTCGGACCATTTGGTGTGATGCGTTGGAGCCTTGTCGCCGGTCATCGGAGAAACATAACCATTGTCACGGAATGTCATGATGTTCTGTTTCTTGTGCTTTTTCCACTGGAAGAAGGCTTCATTGGCGGTATCAACATCAAAGCTTGGATAGTCGGTTTCAGCTATCAGCTCTCTCACGTAATCCCCTTGATACCTGATACAGGCGTAATCGTCTTCAAGCGCATCCTCTGCTGCAATCCGGTTTTCAACATCGGTGGTCATGTCTATTTTTGATTGTGTCGGAATCTTTCCAGAGATCATGTCGCGCACATACCAGGCTTGTGCGTCAAACATGTTGAACGTGTACCACTGGTCTTGCATGCCAAGATAAAATAGTTTGGGGTTATGCGCCCAGGCAACGCCTTTATAAAGATCAGCGCTTGCCAACCGATTGGCCGTGCGCAAGCGCAAATTGTCGGCCATGAACGGGAAGTGATGCAAATACCCTGTGCAAAGGATAATCGCGTCAATCTCCTTTGATGTCCCGTCTTTGAAATAGGCCGTGTTTTTGTCCACCTTCTGCAGCAGCGGCACTTCTTGCCAATTTTCCGGCCAATCATACCCCATGGGCGCGGTACGGTGGCTCACAGTTACTGATTTGCAGCCGTATTTCCAGCATTGCGACCCAATATCCTCTGCCGAGTAGCTGGTGCCAACAATCAGGATATCTTTGTCCTTAAATTCGAGCGCGTCTCGGAAGTCATGCGCGTGCAAAACCCTGCCGCCAAAATTTTCGAAACCTTCGAACTCAGGCACGTTGGGCGTTGAAAAATGGCCAGAAGCCACAATCACATTATCAAAATCCTCAACGATCTCCTTGTCATTCACCAAATCATGCGCAACGACACGGAACTTGCCACTATCTTCATTGTAATCGACCCACCGCACAGACGTGCGGAATTTGATCCATTTGCGCACGTCGGCTTTTTTTACCCGGCCCTCAATATAGTCAAACAACACTGCGCGCGGTGGATAGGATGCGATCGGCTTGCCGAAATGCTCATCAAATGTGTAGTCCGCGAATTCCAGCCCTTCCTTGGGTCCATTCGACCAGAGATAACGATACATGCTGCCATGCACCGGCTCGCCAAATTCGTCCAGCCCAGTGCGCCATGTATAGTTCCATAAACCACCCCAATTGCCTTGCTTTTCAAAACAGACAATTTCAGGAATGTCTTCTCCATTCGCAGCAGCTGATTGGAATGCCCGCAATTGAGCAAGGCCAGATGGCCCCGCCCCGATGATGGCTACTCTTTTTTTTGTCATTTCCGCCTCCATTTCGCTTATAAATTCTACTCAAGTCCAAGGTCTCGTTTGCGCTTTGCGGCCCACGCGCCGATCAATCGGTCACCGACTATTCCAAGGGTTGCAATACCAAGACCGGCCATCACGCCGCGGCCTGCATCGCTTGTTGGCAGCGCCCGGTAAATTTCTTGCCCCAAATCCTGGCCGCCGATGAGTGCGGTAATGGCAGTCATTGCCAGGGCCATCATGATGGTCTGATTGACACCCAGCATTATTTCAGGGAGCGCTATCGGCAGTTCAACTTTCCACAAGCGCTGAAATGGTGTGGTACCTGCCATTTGTGAAGCTTCAACAGTAACTGCAGGGATGCGTTTCAAACCTAGATAAGTATAGCGGATTGCCGGAACTGTGGCATAGGGAACAATCGCAAAAATGATCGCCAGTTCACCAACCCTGAACAGCATGATTGCAGGCACCAGATAGATGAAGGAAGGGAAGGTTTGTAGCGTATCGCATATCAGCATCACCACGCGAGCGACGCCGTTGGAACGCGCCGCCCAAATGCCGACAGGAACGCCTATAGCGACACAAAACACCAGTGCTGATACCACAAAATAGAAGGTGGTGGACGCAAGTTCCCAATTGCCTGTCAGCAGGATTATAAACACAATCAAGCTTGCGTTCAGCGCCGCCAGGTTCCAGCCGCCCAGGCGATAACTGACTACGCCAATCACTGCCACCACCGCGGTCCATGGCATGGAGTGACACAAATCACGAACCGGGATGAGCAGATACACCGTAATGAAATCACGGATAGGCCGTATGTAGTCAATCAGACTGAATGTGAATGCCTTGATATATTTGTCCAGGTTCAGCGCGTCCTTGCTGTCGACCAAAAGGTTCTTCTTGGACAGAATTGAGACATCGCGAAAGTAAAACGCCGCAACAATGGAAAGTATCAACACTGCGATGATGGCAACGAGGTGGCCGTGGCGTTGAAGATAACCTGGTTCTTCCTGATGACTAAAAACGGTTGCACGGTTGGCATAGGCCTGGGTGAGTTGGTCAAGAACAACCGCCATGAGCACAATGGCAATTCCCTGCATAGTCGCAAAACCGAGTTTTAACTGCTGCAGAGAAAACAACAATTTGTGCCCAAGTCCCTGAGCACCAACCAGCGAACAAATCACAACCATTGCCAAGGTTTGCATAATCACCTGGTTTAAGCCGAGCAGCAGTGTCTTTTGAGATGCAGGGAGTTGCACCTTCCACAAAAGCTGACTTTCGGTGCATCCGCTCATTCGGCCAGATTCAATGATATCGTCAGGTACTGTGCCGATGGCAAGAATGGTGCATCGCGCCATTGGCGGCATTGCGAAAATTACCGTGGCAATGAGAGCGGGTACCTGACCTGCGCCAAACATCACAACAACGGGAACAAGATAAGCAAGATGTGGTGTCGCCTGCATCAGGTCGAACATCGGCGTGACAATGCGCAATGCCCGCTTGGAACGGGTCGCCCAAACGCCGAGCCAAAGACCCAGCAAGGCAGAAAAGGGTACCGCTACGACCACAAGCGAGAAGGTTTTCATGGATTCGCGCCACAAGCCGGTAAACGCGAGATAACCCATGCAGGCTATTGCGAGCAGTGCAGTTCGCCACCCCCCGACCCAATGGCCAAAGATACCAAACCCCAGCACCACGGCAATCCAGGGAATGTGTTTGAT
>CAJQND010000381.1 GCA_905479595.1 uncultured Hyphomicrobiales bacterium | reverse complement strand
TCCAGCCAAAGGCAAGGGTGCGGGTTTCTTCCAATGGTGGTTGAAACCAATAGAATGAAATAAATGCGATTCCGACAAGAATCAGTTTTTCGGAAATGAGGAACCAAGAGTTCCAAACCCAGCGGATCATGTCCAGTGGCTTAAGCGGCCAGGAAAAGAAAGGCGAAACCTTGATCGGAACATTTGGCACGTGGTTCCACCCCTGAAGGGGCGCATCTGACATCGGACTATCTTCTTGGGTGTGCGCCATTTTTTCCTATTTCTGATCAGTTATCACCGCTAACTGTGGCGGCCAGATGCAATCGGCGGTCTGTTCGTCCAACGTGCAATGTTTCGTCATAGCTGGAAAAGCCCAAAAGCCCCTGATACGGACCTTGCAGGCATTCTAAACTTCATCGCGGCTCAATGCCTGACATAAACAGTGGACACCGCCGCCACCAAGGGTAAACATCGACATATCTGGATCGTAGACAAAATATCCCAATGCCCGCATTTTCTCGTTGAGCTCCGTTGCACCTTGCATTGACAACACTTTACCATTGCCAAGCGCCACCAGATTAACGCCCAAATTTTTCGCCTCGCGGTAAGGCACATCAACAAATTCGAACCCCCACGCCTTTAGTTGATCAACAACCCATGGCTCAAGCGCGTCGAGGCATGCAACCAAGAGCTTTTCATCCAACGGCACCACGAGCCCGTCCATGTGAACGAACTCTCGGCTGATCGGTGCGGCAACCGCCTCCCAGCCTTGCTCACGAACGAATTCCGCAACCTGCTCTGAACCCTCTTTTTCGGAGCGCTCGCCGCAATACCCTATAAGTACTTTTCCAGGTTCCAGAATAACAAAATCACCACCCTCAAAATGCCCAGCAGTGGCAAATTTCCAGATTGGGATGTTGTTTTCCTGATAGAAATTAATTGCTGTGACGTAATCTGCCCGGCGCACCTTCAGTTGCATATGGCAAATCAAGGCCCCCCAAGGGGTCATGGCGGATGAATCACGGGCAAAGAAGTTCCTGTGCAAAACCGGGTCTGGCGCAAGATAATGACAGTTCACATCATTTTCTTCGTAGATCGAAACCATCTCTGCATGCTGGGCCATCGCCGTTTGCAGATCGAACCGGGCGCCGGTCTTATGGGCATTGGCAAGGGTCCGCCCGATTAGCGGACCTGCCTCCACCCATTGGAAAAATTCCGGTTTTCCAAGCAACACATCCTTCAGAGGCGCGTAGTCGTTATTTATGCCCCATTTTCGTTGCATGGTGTTATTGCCCCGAAACCTTGCGGCGATACATGCCTTGCGCAATACGATCGATAACCATCGCGCAGAACAAAATCGCCAAACCGCCCAACAAACCTTGCCCCTTTGCAGCATACTGAAGAGCTTCAAGAATGAGAGCTCCCAAACCTTCAGCGCCAATCAATGAAGCAATCACCACCATCGACAAACTCATGAGAATTGTCTGATTGATACCGGTCATGATTGATGGCATGGCAAGTGGGATTTCGACGTTTGTCAAAAGCTGCCACTTGGAACAGCCAAACGCGACGGCTGCCTCTTTAGTCGCTTCCGGCACACCTCGCATTCCTAGCGCTGTCAGCCTGATAACCGGCGGCATGGCAAAGATGATTGTCGCCAACACCCCTGGCGGTTTGCCTGTGCCGAAAAAGGCGATAATCGGAATGAGATACACAAATGCCGGCATTGTCTGCATGAAATCCAACACCGGTTCGGCAAAGGTGTAAGCGCGTTTTGACTTGCCAAACCAGATACCCAGCGGAATGCCAAACAATACGCACAAGAATGCGCCAGCACCGATGAGGGCAACAGTAATCATCGAGATTTCCCACAGTCCCATAAATGCCAGGTAAGCCAGTGAAGCAGCGGTGAAAATTGCCACCCTGGGGCCAGCTAAACGGAAGGCCAATACGACAATTACCAGCATTACAACCGGCCATGGGGTTTCAATGAGCATAACCTCAAGACCGTCGAGCACCCATTTAATTGTTGCCGTTACCCCATCAAAAACATCGCCAAACTGATTGGCAAGCCAATCAAATCCCGCATCACCTTTTTTGGCAAGTATGGCAAAGTATTCCTTTTTAACCGGGAATTCAGTAATCGGAATTTTGCCTCCAAAGAAACCACCCGTTAAGGCAGCGAGCTTGGCATCGGGATCAGCTACGGTGAAACGGAACAAAGTAAGGGGCCAGATGGCAATGAGCAAAAATGCACCAAATCCGGCGCTACCGCGGCTTACACCAGATTGTATCGACGAATTAGCGCGCCACTTCAAATACTGTTTCTCATAGGAAATATTCGCGTAAAATCCCTCAATAATCTTAATCAGAATGAATACACCAATACCGGTGAGTAGAATTGTGGTGCCTTCCGTCGCCGCAAAATCGGCTTGCTCTTTCGCGCTTACGGCAACCTTTTTCAGGTTATCGGCAATTTTGAGTTTTGCTGCTGCGTCCGTAGGGTCGCCCGCAGCGATAAGGTCCTTTGCCTGTTGCTCACGCTTGGCGATGTTTACAAGCAGGCGCTCATATCGCGCCAAATGATCAGCACCTAGTTCACCCCAAAGGCCACGGCCGAGTTGCACCAATGCGAACAGCTCGAGCACCAGAAACGTCCAGAAGAACCCCCATGCACCGCGCCAGGCACCCCAAAGTGGGCCAAAAACTGCGGCCATAGTATTCCACGACCAAGGAAAACCAGTGGTTCCCTGAATTTTTGCAAACTCTTCGGAATAATAG
>CAJQND010000380.1 GCA_905479595.1 uncultured Hyphomicrobiales bacterium | reverse complement strand
TCGATACGGCCCCGCGACATCTCGAAGCCGCCGATCGTCACCGGGTTGCCGGTCGTCCCGGTGATGCGCAGCGAGCCGCCAAGCGCGGCGTCGAGGCCGAATCCGCGCACGATGATCGCCGAGCGGTTGGAACTGGCGACCGTGAGGTCGAGATTCAGCCCGCCACTGCTTCCCGCCCCCTGGGCCGGCGCCGGCGGCGTGGGCTTCACCGGGGCGACAAAGCCCGGCCCGGTATTGATGTGCTGGACGTTCAGCGCTCAGCGGACGAAAAGGAACTGAAAAGCGCCTACCGCAAGCTAGCCAAAAAATTCCACCCGGATGCCAATGCAGGCGATGACAGCGCGGAAGCAAAGTTCAAGGAAATTTCCGAAGCTTATGACACCTTGAAAGATCCGCAAAAGCGCGCTGCCTATGACCAGTACGGTCATGCCGCGTTTGAAGGCGGTGGCGGTCCAGGTGGCCCTGGCGGATTTGGTCCAGATTTCTCTTCTTCCATGTCAGACATTTTCGAAGATCTGTTTGGCGAATTTATGGGCGGCGGTGGCGGACAGCAGCAAGGCGCAGGTGGTGTTTCGCGCGGGTCTGACCTTCGCTACAACATGGAAGTTGAATTGGCTGAAGCCTTTGCAGGCAAGACAGCTGAAATTCGGGTGCCGATGAGTGCAACCTGCGAAGTGTGTTCCGGGTCCGGGGCCAAGCCGGGTTCCAGTCCCACCACATGTTCAACTTGTGGCGGGCACGGACAGGTGCGTGCGCAGCAAGGCTTTTTCACCATCCAGCGCACATGCCCAAGCTGCCATGGTCAGGGTGAAATCATTTCTGATCCGTGCGCCGATTGTGGCGGCCAGGGCCGGGTGAGCAAAAACCGCTCTCTTTCCGTGAACATCCCTGCCGGGGTGGAAGACGGCACGCGTATCCGCCTTGCCGGAAAAGGCGAAGCGGGAATGCGCGGTGGTCCGGCTGGTGATCTCTACATATTTATCTCAATCAAACCGCATGAGTTTTTCCAGCGCGATGGTTCAGACCTGTTCTGCCGGGTGCCAATTGCAATGACCACGGCGGCCCTTGGTGGCGAGATCGAGGTGCCAACCATTGACGGTAAAAAAGCGCGGGTGACCATTCCCGATGGTTCCCAGTCTGGAAAACAGTTCCGCCTGCGCGGCAAAGGTATGCCTGTGCTTCGTTCCAAACAGCACGGTGATCTTTACATTCAGGCCACAGTGGAAACGCCGGTCAATCTCTCCAAGCGCCAAAAAGATCTGCTGCAGGAATTTATTGCAGAAGACCGCAACAATTCTCCTCAGTCCGCCGGCTTTTTCGCCAAGGCAAAAGCCTTTTGGGATGGGCTGAGCGAATAGGCTTTTGAGCCTACGCAGCCCCGTTCAACGGATTGGCCGGATCCCATGTCAACTTCAACTCATAGGTTGAGGCGGCAAGGGCGTCATACATGATGAGGCGCCCGGCAAGGCTGTCGCCAATATTCAGAATTTCCTTTAACACCTCAATCGCTTGCAGGGAGCCGATGACGCCGGTGACTGCGCCCAGAATTCCAGCCTCCGCACATGTGGGCACGACGCCAGGTGCAGGTGCATCCGGGTTGAGGCAGCGATAGGTCGGAAACGGATTGCCGTCGGGCGCGGTCTCGTAAGGTTTCAGTGTGGTGATCTGGCCATCGAACTGACCAACGGCCGCAGAGACAAGCGGGACCCTGGCATGAAAGCAGGCATCGGACACTACATAGCGGGTGGCGAAATTATCGCAGCCATCGGCGACAACGTCATAACCCGAAATGATGTCTGCCGCGTTGTCTTTTGTAAGACGCATTGATTGTTCTATGATTTTCACATGCGGGTTGATGTCTGCAACCGCATCGGCGGCACTTTTGGTTTTCAACTCACCAACCCGGTTAGTGGTATGCAAAACCTGGCGCTGAAGATTTGACAATGCAACCACGTCATCGTCAATCACCCCGATGGTGCCGACGCCCGCAGCGGCGAGATAAAGAATAACCGGCGAGCCAAGCCCGCCCGCCCCAACCACCAATACCTTGGCATTTTTCAACTTCTGCTGCCCCGGCCCACCAACATCACGCAACAGAATATGGCGGGCGTAACGTTCCAGTTCTTCGTCAGTTAGGGGCATAAATTTTCCAAGTCGGATGGTTGGACATGGCTTTCCAAGATATATAATTGTATCGCAATGGCATTTTATCTGAGACCTCTCAATCAATCGGATTTGAAGCTGCTGCACAAGTGGCTAAATGAACCTCATATGTTTCCATTTTTCACATCCATACCGCTTTCCCAAGATCAAATTAAGAAAAAATATGGCCCTCGACTCCTCAAAAATCATGAAGTCAATTGTCTCATCGCAATCAAAGATGGCCACCCTTTTGGCTATGGACAGTGGTACTTCAATCAGGATTTTCCAGAATATAGCGCCATCATCAAGTTTGAAACCGGCATCAGCATTGACTACTTTATTGGTGAGCCCCGCTTTCTTGGGCTAAACCTTGGTTCCCAACTGCTGAAAACTCTGGTGCAGCAATCCGCGAGAGAATTGGAACCCGAAGATCATATTTTTTGTATTGGACATGATGATAGAAATTCAACTGCCATCCGATGCACAAAACGCGCGGGATTTACCGCCGAAAAGGCATTCGTTGAAGACGGAAACCCATCAACACTTTTTGTAAAGCGTAACGTTCCTGTTCTTCATCGGTAAGGGTCGTGGAATCTTACAGCTACAAAAAATTTCAAATAGCATTCTATATAATCAGCATCCAAATTGAGGCCATTGCATTGGTCGTGCCGAATGTTTACCGGTCCAGAGCCCCAACCATAAGACTGAATTCAGTTCTCTAGGTTTGCCCCGAAGATCCAAACCCACCGGCACCGCGTTCGGTCTCATCAAGGGTTTTCACCTCTTTCCAGACCCCTTGCGTTACGGGAGCGATAACCATCTGGGCGATGCGTTCTCCACGGGCGATGCTAAACGGCACGTCACCGTGGTTGATCAGGATAACACCGACTTCGCCTCGGTAATCTGCATCGATTGTGCCGGGTGTGTTGAGGCAGGTAACACCGTGCTTCAGGGCAAGACCCGAACGCGGACGTATCTGGGCTTCGAACCCGGCGGGCAAGGCAATAGCGATGCCCGTTGGTACCAATGCGCGTGCCCCAGGCGCGAGTTCGAGTGTTTCGCGCAAAGCAGCGCGCAAATCCATACCCGCCGCCTGAGCGCTCTCGTATGATGGCAGCGGCACGTCTGCCCCGTGGGCGAGCCGGGTGATTTTGATTTCAACTGAAGCACTCATGCTGATGCGTTCACCTTTGCAGCGATGGCGGCCATCAGCTTGCGGGCGACCTCGTCTTTCGACATTTCCGGCCAGGCCTGTTCGCCATCTTCAGTGACGATATGCACTGTGTTGCGCGACCCGCCCATAACGCCTGTACCTTGCGATACATCATTGGCAACAATCCAATCGCACCCCTTGCGTTTCAGTTTGGCTTTGGCATTTTCAATTACGTTCTCTGTTTCCGCTGCAAAGCCAACAACCAGTTGAGGGCGGTCCTTCTTGAGCTGGGAAATGGTCGCCAGAATATCAGGGTTTTCGGTCAACTCCAGTTTTGGCGTTTTGGATTTAGCCGTCTTTTTCATTTTCTGGTCCGCCGGTGTAACCGTGCGCCAGTCTGCAACGGCTGCGGTGAAAATACCGATTTCGGCAGGCAATTCAGCGCGCGCCGCTGCCATCATTTCGCGCGCTGTCTCCACCGGGATAACTTCCACCCCATCTGGCACGTCAACATGTACAGGTCCTGAGACAAGCGATACATGTGCGCCGAGCGCTACAGCTGCTCTGGCAATCGCATAACCCTGTTTTCCAGATGATCTGTTGGCGATATAGCGCACCGGGTCTATGGGTTCATAGGTGGGCCCCGCGGTAATCATTACCCGCTTGCCCGCTAGCGGCAGCACGTCTCCTCCCACAATACCCACCGGGCTACTGGCAAAGTGGTCGTCAAATGCTGCAATAATCGCGTCAGCTTCCGCCAACCGGCCCGGGCCGAATTCACCACAAGCCATCTCACCTTCATCAGGACCGATAACCGTAACGCCTCTTTCCTTCAGGGTTTGCAAATTGGTCTGTGTTGCGGGGTGCTCCCACATACGGACATTCATGGCTGGCGCAATAAGTACCGGCTTATCGGTGGCCAGCAGACAGGTTGTGGCGAGATCATCACAATGACCATTCGCCATCTTCGCCATCAGGTCAGCGGTCGCAGGTGCAACCAGCAGTACATCTGCATCTCGTGAAAGCTGGATATGGCCAATTTCGGTTTCGTCGGTGAGGTCAAACATATCGTCATAGACCTTTTCGCCAGACAGGCTGGCCACCGAAAGCGGGGTAACGAACTGTTTCGCCGCCCTGGTCATAATCACTCTGGTTTGGGCACCCTTGCGGCGCAGGCCACGAATAGTGTCGAGCAGCTTATAGGCCGCAATGCCACCACCAAGAATAACCAAGATGCGTTTACCGTCGAGCATATCCCTCTCCTCAGGCCTTCATGGGGTCATGACGCCAGTTGAATGGCAATCACCACCAAGGCAATCGCCCCAACCCATAGAGCCAGCCGTGAAGGCCGGTTTTCGCGTGCCTGGGCACGGGCCAACTCTTGGGTGGTCTGAGCATCCAGGCGCAATCCGCCATGGTTCGCCATTTCCCCCAACATATGGGCAGTGCGGCCCGCTTCTGCCAGTACTTCCGGCAGATCGCCCATAATCCGGCCCATGGCAACCGCACCGTCTGCGGCATCTTGCAGACGACCTTCCGGTCCGAGCTTTTGTTCCATCCACTGGCGCACGACAGGAGCTGCTGCTTCCCACATATTCAAATTGGGATTGAGCGAACGGGCAACGCCTTCCACCACCACCATGGTTTTTTGCAGTAGCAACAATTGTGGTTGGGTTTCCATATCGAACTGCTCGGTCACCTGAAACAACTGACCCAGCAGGCGCGCCATGGAAATCTCATCGGCATTTTTATCCATCAAGGGTTCACCGATAGCACGCAGGGCCTGCGCAAACCCGGCAACCGGATTGCTATCTGGAACATAACCGGCGTCAAAATGTACTTGCGCCACGCGCATATAATCGCGGGTGATAAACCCATGGAGTATTTCGGCAAGAAACATCCGGTCCTTTGGCGAGAGCCGCCCGATAATGCCGAAATCCACAGCTACCAGATCGCCACTGGCGTCAATAAAAAGATTACCCTGATGCATATCCGCGTGAAATATGCCGTCGCGCATGGCGTGGCGGAGAAAAGACTGGATGACCGTGTCACCAAGTGCTTCAAGATCGTGCCCTGCCGCCTGAAGTGCCGCCACATCTGACAAAGCAATACCATCGACCCACTCCAGGGTAAGAACCCTGCGCCCGGTGCGTGCCCAATCCACTTCAGGAATTCTGAAGCCTGGGTCTTCAGCGGTATTCTGTCCCATTTCAGAAATCGCTGCGGCTTCCATGCGCAGATCCATTTCCAGTTTGACCGAATTGGCTAACGTTTGTACTGCAGCAACCGGGCGTAAACGCCGGATCGGCTTATTCAAGCGTTCTGCCAACCTGGCACCAAAGAAAAAGCTGTCCATTTCATCGGCGAACTTTTTCTCAATCCCTGGACGCAAAACCTTTATCGCTACATCTGCGCCTTCGACTGTACGGGCCCGGTGCACCTGGGCAATGGAGGCCGCTGCGACAGGTTCTGAGATTTCGGAGAAATGATTTTGCCAGGGCTCTCCCAAGGCCTTGTCGATTTCCGCCAGGGCAAGGGCGCGGGAAAATGGCGCCATGCGGTCCTGAAGCTCTGAGAGTTCCACCGCACGTTCCGGCCCGACAATGTCAGCACGGGTGGCGAGAAACTGGCCAAGTTTAATATATGTGGGCCCAAGCTCGGTAAGGGCTTCGGCCAGTGGGTTCTTTTCGTTTTTTGGAGTATTACCTGCCCCGGCAATTTTATAGGCAAGCCGCGCCGGTGCTGGCAGCTCGGCAAGCTGATTTGGCGGAATAGCCTTATGGCGCGCCAGAATGCGTCCGGCGCGGGCAAGGCGGTAAAGATGTCTGATGGAAGAAATCATAAAGCGCCTATATCCGCCAGCCAGAATGCATCGCCACAACACCGCCGGTCATATTGCGGTATTTCACATTGGAGAATCCGGCATCTGCAATCATTCGCTTGAATGTGTCCTGCTCTGGAAACTTGCGGATTGATTCCACCAAGTAGCGGTATGGGTGGCCGTCACCGGTCACCACTTTGCCAATTGCTGGAATGGCGGTGAAAGAATACGCATTATATAATGTATCCAATCCAGGCACATCCACATGGCTGAATTCCAGACAGAGAAAATGACCACCAGGTTTCAGAACACGGAAAGCTTCACTTAAAGCTGCGTCAATATGGGTGACATTGCGGATACCAAAAGCAATCGTATACGCATCAAAACTGGCATCAGCGAAAGGCAGTTTCTCTGCATTGCCAATCATGAAGCGCGATTTTTGCACCGTACCTTCGACACCAGCGCGCTTGCGTCCCTCAGCGATCATCTCTTCATTGATATCGCATACGGTGACCCGGCAGCCGCTTCCGCCTGCTTTGAGAAAGCGCAGGGCAATATCGCCCGTGCCCCCTGCCACATCCAGCAGATTAAATTCGCGTGAGGTCTTCGGCGGTGCCAACGCATTGATCATCGCATCTTTCCACGCCCGGTGCAGGCCGCCAGACATAAGATCGTTCATCAGGTCATAGCGGGCGGCGACCTTTGAAAAAACCTCGTTGACGCGGCCTTGCTTTTCGGTTTCATCAACATCTTGAAAGCCGAAATGGGTGCGGGCGTTTGAAGGTGTTTTTTGACTTGCTGTCATATTGCACTCAACCTCTCATAATGCGCTGCACAATACCCCATGTAGGCAGCCCGCGCCATTGCGTTATTATGTCTGTGGTTACCGCATAGCCAGGAGCAAAAATGCCTGAACTACCGGAAGTCGAAACTGTAAAAAGAGGCCTTGAACCAGCCATGGTTGGCAAGCGCATCTCCAATGTTGATGTGAACCGCGCCGGATTGCGATTTCCATTTCCGGAAAACATGGCCGCGCGCCTGGTCGGGCAGAAGGTTTTAGGCTTAAGTCGGCGGGCGAAATACATCCTTGTCAGAATTTCAGGTGGCGACGTTTTACTCATGCATCTCGGCATGTCGGGCCGCTTTACGGTGCACGAACCAGAGGGGCAAAAAAACGTACCCGGCCAATTTTATCATGATGCTGGCACTGGCAAACATGATCACGTGGTTTTTCACATGGAGGACGGTACGAAAATTGTCTACACCGACCCGCGCCGGTTTGGCATTATCGACCTTTTCCCCGAAGACCAGATGAGCGACTACAAGCTGCTGGTCTCCCTGGGAGTTGAGCCACTAGGCAACACGCTCACCGCCGACTATCTCAATGCAGCGTTCAAGGGCCGGAAAATGCCGCTGAAAGCTGCCCTTCTTGATCAGAAAATTATCGCTGGCCTTGGTAATATTTACGTTTGCGAAGCGCTGTTTCGCACAAAGCTGTCGCCGCGCCGCCAGGCTGCCTCCATTACTGGCAAATCCCGCCCCACCCAGCGTTTGGACGAGCTTGTGCGGGTAATCCGGGAGGTATTGAACGAAGCCATTGCTTCCGGGGGTTCAAGCTTACGGGATTTTGCCCAGTCTGATGGTGAATTAGGGTATTTCCAACATAGTTTTCAGGCCTATGGCCGCGAAGGTGAGCCGTGCGTTGCGCCAGGTTGTGCGGGCCAGATTGAACGGATTGTTCAATCTGGCCGTTCGACATTCTTTTGCCCGCACTGTCAGCGGTGAGAACAATTGCCCCACTTTTGGGGCTTGCGGAGGCCGCAACAAAAAGGTCTATTTCAGCCAGAAATCAATTTGCGCACATTGGGAGGCGGAACCATGGCCTATAAAAACATTATCGTTGAAACCCGGGGTAAGGTTGGGCTGGTCACATTGAATCGGCCAGAAGTGCTGAATGCGCTTAATTCGGCGGTTATCTCCGAACTGCTCAAAGCCCTTAAAGGGTTTAGCGCCGATGAAAAGGTCGGCTGTGTTGTCCTGACAGGCTCGCCCAAGGCATTTGCGGCAGGAGCAGACATCAAGGAAATGCAGGATATGGACTACATGGACGCCTATTTGGGCGACCATATCAGCCAATGGGACGATGTTTCCCGGTTTCGCAAGCCATTGATTGCAGCAGTTGCCGGATATGCCCTGGGTGGTGGTTGTGAGCTGGCGATGATGTGCGACTTTATAATTGCCGCCGATACAGCAAAATTTGGCCAGCCGGAGATCACTCTCGGTGTAATGCCGGGCGCAGGCGGCAGCCAGCGGCTGACCCGGTTTGCGGGTAAATCCAAATCCATGGAGATGTGTCTGACCGGGCGCATGATGGACGCTGCTGAAGCCGAGCGGGTTGGCTTGGTCTCGCGAGTTGTTGAAGCAGGTAATTTGCTGGAAGATGCTATTGAAACAGCTGAGAAAATTGCTTCTTTCTCTTTGCCAATCGTCATGATGACCAAAGAATCGGTAAATCGCTCTTACGAGACAACTTTGAGCGAAGGGGTGCGGTTTGAACGCCGTCTTTTCCACTCAATGTTCTCGACTGAGGACCAATCTGAGGGAATGGCCGCATTTGTTGAGAAACGTAAGCCGAATTTCCGCAATAAATAACAGGCGCTTTTTACCTAACGGATATTGACGAAACCCAGCGCCCCGGCTATAAGCCGCGCTAACTTGAAAATGGTGCCGCGTTATGGATCACCATTACCAATATCTTCGAACAAATGCCGGACGCACATAATGTGCCTGAAGGCCGATTAGGGGCATAAGACGTTATGGCCAATACAGTTTCTGCCAAAAAGGCAATCCGCGTGATCGAGCGCCGCACTGAAGTTAACAAATCGCGCCGCTCGCGTATGCGTTCACACATCCGCAAAGTTGAAGAAGCAATCGCTTCTGGCGACAAGGCGAATGCCGCTGAAGCGCTCAAAGCCGCACAGCCAGAAATCATGCGCAGCGCGCAACACGGCGTTCTGCACAAAAACGCCGCTTCCCGCAAAATCTCGCGTTTGTCGAGCCGGGTTAAAGCTATTTCCTGATCCAGCCCAGGCTGGTTTCTTGTATTTGAACTGATGGACGGGCATCGCCTTTGCGGCAATGCCCGTTTTCGTTGCGGCAGTTTGATTTCTAAGCAGAAAAACCCTCTATAAATCAGCATACGGAATTTATTGAGTTTTTTGCCTTAATTTCAAAGCGTTAGCGCGTTAACGGTTCCGCGCCGGTATTTAACCTCGAAAAACCCAAAAAATTTTTGCGAAAAACCGCAGAATTTAAGGGAAAATCCAGCAAACATTGAATCTCGCCCCGTGAAATCGATTCTCCTAGGAGAGTCAAGCGTTTGGGTGATTCCAAAACACTGTTTCAACCGCGTCGTGCGAAAAAAAATTTACTCTGTATACTGTATATATCGAGTCAAGTATTGCTTGCTCCTGTGGCCCTGTGTAAAGTTCACTCCATCGCCGGTGACGCTGATGGCGCGGGATTTAACCCGTTTCCTGGATTTAAATCCGGGGTCAGGCAACGCCATAGGTCATTATTTTTGACCGGGCGCCGTGCGAGCTGAGTATTTGCCAGTTTTCGGTAATTCCTACTCAGTCAGCAAATATCCCGGTGCTATGAATGCACCACTTAGAATGGCATTTTCGAATGCCAGGCCAGAAAATCGTGTTTTTTGGCAACGGTAGGCTTGTGCCATTTTCCGGAGTTTTCTCCAGGATGCGGCAAACGAAGATCAAGAGGGTCTGCCGAGATGTTATTTTAAGTAGCCAAAGTGGATCATCCGCATACTGGCTGTGCGTTACGGTGGATTGAAGAGAGTTAAACGGGGAGCTGGAATGATGCAAACAAGCAAAATCAAAGACATTTTTCCAACACCCAATCATTTGTGCGGTTGTTTTTTCGACGTCTGAACGGGGAACGTCAAGCTGGCCCACAGGGGGCTGGATTTGATGGGGTTCAGGCAACAAAAGCGGCTTGGTGGCAATCAAGAATATAATATTTTGACCAGCGGTGGAAAATTAGAGATGAAAGCAGTGCAGGTGGGGAGCGGCACAGGGCCTGAGGGCACAGTAAGGTCACTCGACAAAGAGGCTATTAAAGGAAAGTGGAAGCGCATCGCGGCACGACTGCGCGCAGAGCTTGGGGAAGAGCTGTTTTCCAGCTGGTTTGCGCGAATGGACGCGGAAGAAGTTGCCGGCACGCGGCTGGTGGTCTCAGTTCCGACCCGTTTTCTACAAAATTGGGTACGTACCCATTATTATGAAAACCTGCTGGGCCATGCAGACTCCGAGTTGAAAGATATCGACGCGGTTGCAATCAAGGTCCGCACCCGCGGTGTGCCTATTCAAGCACGCAAAGCACCGATGTTCGATGAGTTGCCGCAAAACGGCATTGCGTCGATCCCGCCGCAGAACCAGCTTAACTCTGGTAACAAAAAAGCAGGTGGCAGCCCTTCAACACCTAATTCAGACCGTGGATCACCGCTTGATCACAACCTGACATTTGAAACGTTTGTAACCGGCGGCTCTAATTCGCTTGCCCATGCAGCGGCCATGCGCATTGCCGATGCAGCACCTGGTGCACCGGTGAGCTTTAATCCGCTATTCATTCATGCCGGTGCCGGACTTGGCAAAACCCATATTTTGCACGCCACCTCATGGCGCATCCGCCAACTGCATCCATCGCGCAAGGTGCTATATCTTACAGCTGAACGGTTCATGTATCACTTCCTTGCCGCTCTTAAAGCGCGCGATGTTCTGCCGTTTAAGGATTACTTCCAGTCTGTGGATGTCTTGCTGATTGACGATTTTCAGTTTCTGCAAGGTAAATCCATGCAACAGGAATTCTGCCACACCTTCAATTCACTGGTGGATATGAAACGCCAGGTCATTATTGCAGCCGACGTGCCACCAGCGCAGCTGGACAGCATCGATGGGCGCATGAAATCGCGTCTCGCCGGCGGGCTCGTGGTTGATATCCAGGCACCAGAACTTGAACTCAAACGCAATATTTTGCGCGCACGCCTTGCTGGCGCTGCTGCAAAGGATCCAGCGATTGCCATTTCTGACGAAATTGTTGAGTTCATTGCCCAACGCATCTCTGGCGGTGGCAGGGAACTGGAAGGGGCGCTTAACAGGATTATCGCCAATCAACAATTGACGCGTGCAGCCCTTACAGTGGACCAGGCAGCTCTCGCTCTGCGTGATCTGGTGCGCCCATCAGATTCCCAACGCATCAAGATTGACGACATTCTCAAGGTTGTCGGTCGGCATTTCAACGTTCCGAAATCGGACCTTCTTTCGCCACGACGCGCGCGCTCCATTGTTCGGCCACGGCAAATTGGCATGTACCTTGCCAAGACCCTGACGACACGTTCTTTGCCGGAAATTGGCCGGCGGTTTGGCGGGCGCGATCACTCCACCGTGTTACATGCCGTGCGTAAAATCGAAGAGCTTATGCAGGCCGATGACAAGATGGCGAGAGAGGTCACTCTTCTTGTCCGGCTTTTGGAACAGCAATAATTGCGAATACAGTTTTCCACAAATTGTCAAAAGCGTTTAAAAACCGCGATCTAGCCTTGCGATTCAAGTTCAAAAAGGCGACATTCACCGGCCCTGCAGGCACCTAAGCCTGCGGGGTTAAGGAAGGTTGAAAAATGCGTGTGACCATCGAGCGCGCAGCGCTGCTGAAATCTCTGAACCATGTGCAAAGCGTCGTTGAACGCCGCAACACAATACCCATTCTGTCAAATGTTCTGATTAAGGCGGAAGGTGATGGCGTGCGCTTGTCAGCGACCGATCTCGATATTGAGATTATCGAAACATCGCCAGCCGAAATCAACCAGGCCGGTGCAACCACCGCACCTGCCCACCTGCTCTATGACATCGTGCGCAAGCTGCCTGACGGGGCGCAGCTCGAAATTGGCCAGGGACCGGATGAAAACCGCATTTCGGTCCATGCTGGCAGATCGCGCTTCTCGCTCGCTGCACTGCCAGCAGAGGATTTTCCTGACCTTGCTGCAGGCGCAATGACCCATGAATTCTCAATTCCTGCCGATGATCTCAAAGCGCTGATCGACAAAACCCGCTTTGCGATCTCGACGGAAGAAACTCGCTACTACCTCAATGGTATCTATTTGCACGAGGTTGAGGTCAATGGCGCTGCAATGTTGCGCGCTGTCGCAACCGACGGGCACCGGCTTGCACAAGTTCAACTTCCCTTGCCTGAAGGTGCGAAGGGGATCGAAGGTGTTATTGTACCCCGCAAAACAGTGCTCGAACTTGCAAAATTGATCGAAGATACCGACAGCATGGTCAACATCGCCATGTCAGAATCCAAGATCAAGTTTTCCTGTGGCTCTGTTGTGCTTACCTCGAAACTCATTGATGGCACTTTTCCAGACTATGAACGGGTCATCCCGAAGGAAAACGATAAAGTGCTCGAAGTGGACACCAAACTGTTCGCGCAAGCAGTTGACCGGGTTTCTACGGTTTCGTCCGACAAGGGCCGGGCGGTTAAGCTCAATCTTGAAAATGACCGGATCATCCTTACCGTCAACAACCCGGAATCTGGATCGGCCGAAGAAGAAGTCGCAGCCTCCTACGGGTCGGAACCAATTGAGATCGGCTTTAATTCACGCTATCTTCTTGATATTGCGTCTCAATTTAATGGTGACAGTGCAACTCTTGAACTCGCAGATGCAGGCTCGCCATCCGTTGTACGTGATGCAAGCGATGAAACGGCACTTTTTGTCCTCATGCCCATGCGGGTTTAAGCATTTTTCTTGCCCACCGCGCCTTTTCACAATTGGGTAAACACGGCGAAATTCCTTGCGATTCAGCGCGTTAAACCCCATATCTAGTGTGTGCCTACGCAACATTCCACAGCTCGGGTTCAGCAGAGTGAACCCATATCAAACCCTGCCGCGGACCTTGCGGGCGGGGCATGTAGGCTTGCAATATCGCAACTCACCTTGACCAGTTTTCGCAACTACGGCTTTGAGCGTCTGGATGTTACCGCAGCACCAGTGGTTTTAACCGGCGCTAACGGTGCTGGTAAAACCAATATCCTCGAAGCACTTTCGCTTCTCACTCCAGGGCGCGGCTTGCGTGCCAGCCCATTTGGGGAGTTGGCCCGCTCGACCTCAGCAGGTGCTGCACAGGAATGGGGCGTGGCGGCTCAAACTCATGGTCCGTCCGGTCCGGTTAGTCTTGGAACCAGTTGGATCAGTCCAGAGCACTCCGCCACGCAGGCTTCCGGGCGCAAGGTGCAGGTAGATGGCAGCGTGCAGAAAAGTTCCGGCGTGCTCGGGAGTTACTTACGGTGTATCTGGCTTACCCCGACTATGGACCGGCTTTTTACCGGCCCGGCATCTGACCGGCGGCGGTTCCTCGACCGCCTGACAGGCTCTTTTGACCCCGGGCATGGCTACCAGGTGCAGACCTTTGAAAAGCTCATGCGTGAGCGCAACCGGCTGCTGGATCAAGCAAAACAGAATTCTGCCTGGCTCGATGGTATTGAGCACCAGATGGCAGAGGCTGCCATTGCGATTGCCGCTGCCAGGCGCACAGCCATAAATGCTCTTGCGCCTTTGCTTGCAGCATCAGGCGCAGCATCGCGCGGCGGGCATTTTCCCTGGGTTGAGATTGCGCTGGTTGGCGGGCTTGAAGATAGTATTGCTTCCGGCTCGGCCATTGAGGCAGAAGAAAGCTACAGGCAACACCTGGGCGATATGCGCGAGCGCGATAGTGCAGCAGGACGCACGCTTGACGGTCCTCATCGAAGCGACCTTGAAGTCATCCATGGCCCGAAAGGTTTGGCCGCGCGCCATTGCTCCACCGGCGAGCAGAAAGCGCTGTTGATTGGCATCATCCTTGCCCATGCCAGAGTTATACAAGCAGCGTTTCGGGGGTTTTCCCCAATCTTGCTGCTCGACGAAGTTGCGGCCCATCTCGATGAATACCGTCGGGCCGGGTTATATGATGAAATCACCACACTTGGTGCCCAAGCCTGGGTAACCGGCACGGACAAATCCCTGTTTGAGGCTTTTGGCGGCCGTGCACAATATTTCACCGTCACAGACGGAAAGGTTAGACCATGAGCGACGAAACAAGAACACCGCAGGAACAGGCTGGCGATGCCTATGGAGCGGATTCAATCAAGGTTCTCAAAGGCCTTGATGCGGTGCGAAAGCGCCCTGGCATGTATATCGGTGACACCGATGACGGGTCAGGCCTGCACCACATGGTTTACGAAGTCGTGGACAATGCCATCGACGAGGCCCTTGCGGGCCATTGCGATCTGGTAACTGTTACGCTCAACGCCGATGGTTCCGTGACTGTGACCGACAATGGACGCGGCATTCCAACCGATATGCACCATGAAGAAGGGATGTCGGCGGCGGAAGTTATCATGACCCAGCTCCATGCGGGCGGCAAGTTCGACCAGAATTCCTATAAGGTATCTGGTGGGCTGCACGGGGTTGGCGTTTCTGTGGTGAATGCTCTTTCCGTCGTGTTGAAGTTAAAAATCATGCGCAATGGCAAAATCCATGAAATGAGCTACACACACGGGGTAGCTGATGGACCATTGGAAGTAACAGGTGATGCAGGAACTGAAACCGGGACCTGGATTACCTTTGTGCCAAGCCCTGATACTTTTACCATGGTCGAATTCGACTACAAAACGTTGGAACATCGCTTGCGCGAACTGGCGTTCCTGAATTCTGGTGTGCATATCCGCCTCACCGACGCCCGTGGCGTTGAGGTGGTGGAACAAGACCTGGTTTATGAAGGCGGGCTTGAAGCTTTTGTGCGTTATCTCGACCGTGCCAAAGGGCCATTGCTCGATGCGCCGATCATTATCAATACAGAGCGCGATGGTACCGGCCTGGAAGTGGCTTTATGGTGGAATGACAGCTACCACGAAAACGTATTGTGCTTCACCAACAATATTCCTCAACGCGATGGCGGCACTCACCTTGCTGGTCTCCGCGGCGCGCTCACCCGGGTTGTGAACGGCTACGCCAACTCGTCCGGGATCACGAAAAGGGAAAAAGTTTCCCTTTCCGGTGATGATGCGCGCGAAGGATTGACCTGTGTCCTTTCAGTTAAAGTGCCCGACCCCAAGTTTTCTTCACAGACCAAAGATAAACTCGTGTCATCGGAAGTTCGCCCAGTTGTGGAAAGCGCTGTAAACGAAGAGCTTTCCGCGTGGTTTGAAGAACACCCGACCGAAGCGAAAATGATTGTCTCCAAAGTGGCGGAAGCCGCAGCTGCCCGTGAAGCAGCCCGTAAGGCCCGCGAACTGACCCGGCGCAAAGGCGCGCTGGATATCTCATCGCTTCCGGGCAAGCTTGCTGATTGTCAGGAACGTGATCCAGCCAAATCAGAATTGTTCATCGTGGAGGGTGACTCTGCCGGCGGATCAGCCAAACAGGCCCGCAACCGGGCAAACCAGGCTGTTCTCCCGCTTCGCGGTAAGATTCTCAATGTTGAACGCGCCCGTTTCGACAAGATGCTGTCTTCAACGGAAATCGGCACTTTGATTACCGCGCTGGGAACCGGCATTGGGCGCGATGGCTTCGATATTGCAAAACTGCGCTACCATAAAATCATCATCATGACCGATGCGGACGTGGATGGTGCCCATATCCGCACTCTGCTTTTGACTTTCTTTTACCGGCAAATGCCAGAGCTGATCGAGAACGGCCATATCTTCATTGCACAACCACCGCTCTATAAAGTGAAGCGCGGCCAGTCGGAGCGATACCTGAAAGACGAGCGCGGTCTGGAAGACTTTCTTATTGACCAGGGCCTCGAAGATGCGGTGCTCACCGCTTCTGATGGTGCAGAGCGTGCGGGCGCCGACCTCAAGCAGGTTGTTGAAGAAGCACTCTCCATCCGCACCACTCTTGATAGCCTGCATTCGCGCTATCCCCGCGCGGTCATAGAACAGGCCGCTATCGCTGGTGCGCTAGAGCCTGAAGTTTTGGCAAACAACGAGAATGCCGACCAGGCTGCAAAATATATTGCCTCGCGGCTGGATATCCTTTCCGATGAAACCGAACGTGGGTGGACCGGCGAGCCGTCAGGAGATGGTGGATTGGTCTTTTCACGTGAAGTGCGCGGGGTCCGTGAGGCCTACATGATTGATGGCAGGCTTATTGCTTCGCAAGATGCCCGGCGTCTCGATCAAAAGGCACCGCATTTGCAGGAAATCTATACCAGACCTGCAACCTTGCGGCGCAAAGACCTGGTGACCATCGTTCACAGCCCCACAGAATTGCTCGATGCGGTGTTTGAAGCTGGCCGCAAAGGCATTGCCATGCAGCGCTATAAAGGCCTGGGTGAAATGAATCCGGACCAGCTTTGGGAAACCACATTGGATGAAAATGTCCGCTCGTTGCTGAAAGTCAAAGTTGGCGAACTTGACCAGGCCGACGACTTGTTCACCAAGCTTATGGGCGACGTTGTGGAACCACGCCGTGACTTCATCCGTGAAAACGCACTCAGTGTCGCCAATCTGGATGTGTAACAAGCCGGCGTTTCGTTAAGCAGTTCGAAACCATGCGCAACTAACTTGTGAAAAGTTAGTTGCGTGGGTTTTGGGTTGGGATGCCGTTTTTCAAAAAACCGTTCAGAAATTTTTCGTATGCTGTAGCGTTTTGCGCCGCAGGACTTTTAGTGTTGCCCGAGGCGGCCACCAGCGGGGAATTTGGCACGGCCCCTCGCCCTGCAATGATAACTGGCGTTAAAGGCGATCGATGGCTGCCCACAGCCAAACCGGCACCCCGCAGAACAAAAACCCGATCCAGCATCTTTAACACCCTGGTGTTTCGCACCAACGCCGCGAGCGGGCTGAAAACCTGGCGGCGCGTTCTTCACCAAATTCGCAATGAACAACCTGTCTATGAAATGTGCGATAGCGGCGGGTCCTTGTGTTCACCCAAACTTCGCAACTGGCGGCAAATGCTGGCAGGGTTGAAAGGTTTGAAAGGTAAGCAGCTATTGCGCCAGCTGAACGCGCGCGCCAACAAGCTTGTGCCCTACCGCGAAGACGCCGTCCGTTTCGCCGCCACTGATTACTGGGCGAGCCCATTGGAATTTCTCGATGCAGGTGGCGATTGTGAAGATTTTGCCATCTTGAAGTATGTATCACTCACCGAACTTGGCGTGCCTGAAAGCAGTTTGCGCGTGGTGATTGCCGATGATTTACGCCGCGGCCAACCCCATGCGGTTCTGACAGTACACATGGATGGCAAGACATATATTCTGGATAGTCTCACAAACAAACTCATGGGGCGCAAAGCCGCTTCTCGCTATAGACCACGTTATTCTGTGAGTGGAGACAATCGGTGGCTACACGTTGCCTATCGAAAGCTTGCCTCTAACTAAATAATTCATAGGTACTATGAATCAAATACTTTTCTTTACTTCAAGAGTCTTAAATTAAAAAATTTTTGGCGGCAAATAGTGGGAAATCTATTTTTCTATACGCTAACTTACAGACATTAAAGAACACGACATTTTTTGGTTCCGGACATTTTCCGATAACCCGCAAGTTATTTTTGAGGTGATTTTTGCTTCCCTTTTTTATTGGTGGGCACGCGCAATTAGCGCACGCCCACCACTCATTTTCCAAAAATTTATTTCCAGCATATTTCAAATCCATTATTGCTGTGGCGCTGATTATTATCAGCGCCACTTGCATGCCCGCCAGGGCTGCAAACATGAATGTGCCCCACCCACGCTTGGTTGCGACATCGCCGGTAGCACCTGGAGAAAATTTCAAAGCAGCACATCAGCGCCCAAGAATTTTCCAATCTCTCATTATCAAAACCAATACCCCGCAGGCATCAAGCCCGTTTGTTTCGGTGTTGAAAACTGTTGAGGCAGAAAAGACGCTTTACAAGAATTGCGATGTCTCGCTGAAAACCTGCCCGGCGCATTTGCGCAGATGGCGCGCCCGCATGCACGAGTTGCGGAAGCTAAAAGGCTACACACAGCTTGCCAGACTGAACGCAGAACTGAACGCACTTGCCAGGTATAAAACTGATGCCCACGCATTTGGCCGTAACGACTATTGGGCAAGCCCTGCGCAAATGCTGAGCGCTGGCGGAGACTGCGAAGATTTTGCAATTTTAAAATATGTCAGCATGCGTGAACTTGGATACTCGCAAGACGCATTGCGGCTCGTAATCGTCCAGGACACCAAACGCAAAGCTGGCCATGCTATTTTGACAGTTGTGCTGAATGGAAAAATTTACGCGTTAGACAGCCTCATGGATGCGCCCGCGCAGGCAAACGAAATTACCCACTACCGTCCGGTTTATAGTCTAAGCGCTACGCAGCGCTGGTTGCACGTGGGGTATAAAAAGCGTGTTCCAAAACAAGTGGCTCATTCAAAGCCAGACTGAAAACCACATAAGGTTCAGAGAATTCCAACAGCGTTCAGCACCGGAACCATGGCTCCAACCAGAATTAACACCGGCATGTAAACCACCGCCAGGGTGCGGGACTTCTGCGCAGGCGAACTCTTTTTCTGAACACAGAGCTTCATCTGGGCGTCCGAGACATGAGCCTGTTGGCCCAATGCTTTATAGTAAAGGTTCTTTCTCATCACAGGGGCAACATAGGATCAGAACTTAAAAATTTAGCCTGTAAAACCGATAAAATTTGATGCAATTACCCTGAAATTTTTATCACGCCTTACGTTACCGGAGAAATCGCTCCATTTCCGGCAAAATAAGAAGCGAGATTGTCGACGACCCTATCCCCCATCGCCTTGCGGGTTTCAACGGTTGCCGATCCTTGATGAGGCTGCAGGACCACATTATCCATGCTCAACAACGCTTCGGGAACATTTGGTTCATCGGCAAAGACGTCCAGCCCTGCGGCCCCCAATTGACCACCGGCAAGCGCCTTCACGAGGGCAACTTCATCATGAACCGACCCACGCGATACATTGATGAACGTCCCTTCTGGTCCGAGTGCATCCAGCACTTGCGCATTGACGATATGGTGCGTCGCCTCTCCGCCAGGGCAAATCGCAATCAGAATATCAGACGCCGCGGCCATTACGGTGAGATCTGGATAGAATTTATAGGCCTGATCTTCCTGCGCCTGCCTGCCCGAATAAACGATATTGCAGCCGAAAACCTCTAGCTTGCGGGCGATATCTTTGCCGATACGGCCAAGGCCCAATATACCAACCGTCTTGCCATGGATTCCCCGCGCAAGGGGTGGATTACCATCGCGCACCCAAAGCCCGGCACGCACATATTTGTCCCATTCCACCAAGCGTCTTGTGGTGGCGAACACCAAAGCAATGGCAAGATTGGCCACATCGTCATTCAACACATCCGGTGTGTTGCCAACAATGATATTGCGTGCTGCCGCTGCATCGAGGTCAATATGATCTACCCCAACACCGAAACTGGAAATAATTTTCAAGTTTGGCATCCGGTCCATCAATGCCCCATCCGCCCGATGGTGCCCACCTGTTGCAACAGCCACAAAGCTTGCCCCGTGCTTTTCGAAAAATGCGTCTTCGTTCTCGGCTTGCCAGAGCCGCTGCACCACATAGGCCTGATCAAGCGCTGCCTCTATATGGGGCATCATCGGCGCGGTCATTAAGACATTGGGTTTCATTGGTGACTCCATGAGAGTTGCAGATATTCAAATAATGTATACATTCTTTTTCTATCAGAGCATTCAGAAAAGTTTTCAGGACAGAAAAAAATGGCAACAAAGCGGAAGCGGAAACTACG
>CAJQND010000379.1 GCA_905479595.1 uncultured Hyphomicrobiales bacterium | reverse complement strand
ACAGCATCTCGACCTTTTTTCGGAGCTTGCAGGAGATTGCGTATTGCGGGGTCTGTGAGATGGCGCGGGCAACATCGCGCGCGGGCTCATATATCGATCTTGTGACTTTACGCTGTGGCTCGTTTGGACAGCACTTCGGTTTCAGGCCGCAGGCTTGGCAATCAGCCTTTCGGGCGCGGTATCGCAATGCGCCGTCCTTGTTTGCGCCTGCCCGTGGTGTCGTAAAGGCGCGGCGGTATTGTTTGAGTTCTTTGCCACCAGGACAAATGTAGGCATCCTTTGTGCCATCATAGTCGAAGTCCGCCCGCTCATAAGTTCCGTCCTTGCGTCCAGACTTGTCGATCACCGGAATATGAGGGGCGATCCCGCGCTCATTGACCAGCCAGTCGAGCATGGGACCAGAACCATAGGCCGTGTCCGCAATCAGCCGTTCGGGTGTCAGATCAAACCTGTCGTCCACCCGGTCCACCATGGTTCGCACAGCTCCAACCTCGGCCTGCCGGATCGAACGCGAGGCTTCGACATCCAGGATCACGGCATTGTCGGTATCGATCAGGTAGTTCGTTGAATATGCAAAATAGGCAGGACCTTTGCGGGCTGCAGTCCATTGCGAAGCTGGGTCAGAATGGGATGTGAACTTGGGTATGACAGGAGTAGCCGCACCGAACGCTGCATCATCCAGCGTATTCAGATACTCTTTGACAGCACGAGGAGCATCTGCGGCGTCAACCTTGTTTGTTTCCCATTCCGATTGTGATGAAGAGTTCTGCCTGTTCGCATCTGCTTCAATCAAACTGGCGTCGACGGCAAAACGCTGCCCGCTCACCAGTCCTTCCTCAATGCAGCGGGCCACGACAGTCTCAAACACATGACGTAACAGATCGCTGTCTCTGAACCGCCCGTGACGGTTCTTTGAGAATGTCGAATGGTCCGGCACCCCATCACATAGATCAAGACGACAGAACCATCGGTAAGCCAGGTTCAAATGAACCTCTTGGCACAAACGCCGTTCAGATCGAATGCCCATGCAGTATCCTACCAGTAGCATTCGGATCATCAGTTCTGGGTCAATCGAAGGGCGCCCGGTTGAGCTGTAGTAAGATGCCAGAAACTGGCGAATGTCAGAAAGATCAACGAACCGATCTATCGACCGCAGCAAATGATCGGTTGGAACGTGATTTTCAAGGCAAAACTCATAAAACAGCGCCGACTGTGCTTCCTGGCGTGGACCCATCCATTGCCTGGCAGGCGATGCTTGCATCGCCGAGAGGGATTGCAAACAATCTCCCAAATCAATGAGGAAATTGAATCAGCCTAAAATGCCCTCAATAAGGCGAGTTTTTCAACATGGCGTAATTCCTGATTGGTGCAAGCCGAACTATCGAACGTGGTTTGTTATGCTGCGTTTTGGCAAGCACAAAGGAGATAGCAGATGACGACATTTGTTGGACTGGACGTATCATTGAAAGAGACATCAATCTGCATCGTCGATGAAGCAGGTTCTGTGATCAAAGAAGGGACGGTTTTATCGAACCCTGGCCGGATCGCTGACTATGTAGGTGATCACGCCTCGGCTGTATCGCGCATTGGTCTGGAATCCGGCCCGACATCAAGCTGGTTATGGCGGGAACTGGAAGCGCGAGGTCTGCCGGTCGTCTGTATTGATGCCCGACACGCCAGTGCGGCCCTTTCGATGCAGATCAACAAGTCTGACCGCAACGATGCTCTTGGTATTGCCCGCATCATGCAAACGGGCTGGTTCCGTAAGGTCCAAGTCAAGAGTGAGAACAGCCATCGCATCCGTGCGCTTTTGAATGCCCGCAGCCTTCTCGTTAAGATGCGGCGTGACCTTGAGAACCAGATACGTGGCCTGTTCAAGACATTCGGTCTTGTTATTGGCCGTGCCAATGGTGGTGTATTCTTGAAGCGGGCCTATCGTGTTTGCGAGGAGGCTCCTGAACTCGCAGGAATAGCAGCGCCATTACTCGCCGCACGCGAAGTCATTGACCGGGAACGCGCTAATTTGGAGCGGCAAGTAAAGCGTCTTGCACGTGAGAACGCACAATCACGTGCGTTCATGACTGTTCCTGGTGTCGGCCCGATGACGTCCCTCGCTTACCTGTCAGGTATTGACGATCCTAGCCGTTTTGCACGATCGCGAACCGTCGGTGCGTATCTGGGATTAACGCCTAGACGTCATGCTTCCGGTGAAGTCGATTGGTCAGGACGAATATCAAAATGCGGCGACACGATGCTACGAACCTATCTGTTTGAGGCGGCTGGTGTGCTACTTACCCGGACCAAACAAACCTGTTCCCTGAAAGAATGGGGCATGGCAATCGCGGCTCGATCAGGTGGCAAGAAGGCACGGGTTGCAGTGGCGAGGAAACTAGCTGTCATTCTGCATCGCATGTGGCGTGATGGTACTCAATTCCAGTGGACAACTGCTTAGGAAGGACAACTGTAGTACAACGAGATCGCCCAAAACTCGGGTGAAAAATGTCCCTGCCGGGACGAACGGCGATGATGAGATCGTCCGATTCTGTGCGATAGGTAAAACCCAATCGCGGTTTCAACATTGATCCATCAAAGCTTCCTTGTGCCATCATGCAGAGGTCAAACACTTACTGCGAAGAGAACGCTGGAACCGACAGGAACATCAAAAAAGTACTTGCATCAAACATCGGAATTAGAGAACGGAATAGGCCCAAAGCTGCCGTGGTAACATCTTTAGTGGGTCGACAGTCTGCAGGCACAGCAACGTGCGTGCATTAATCTAAGGTGTGACATTAGTCTGTTGTGTGATAGTTCGATAAGCTATCGGCGTAATCCCGTACCATTTCCGATATGCCCGGCTGAAATTATTTGGGCTTGTGTAGCCGAGATTTGTCGCAATATCTGCGATTGAAATGTTAGTATCCCGCAAAAATTTCGATGCCCTTGCACAAACCACATCGTTCTTGATTTCCCGGAAAGACGTGGCGTTCACTGAAAGATGGCGCTGAAGCTTCCTTACATGGACACCAAACATCTGGGCTGCGTCTTCTATAGAAAAATGGTGTAGATCAGATTGTTCGTCAATGAGGGTTCGTAAACTGGAAAACTCATCAATATGAGCCAATTGACCGCCCGCACTTGGAGTCAAACTGCCAGGGAGTTGGAACGAGGTATCAATTGAACGGGCTAGTGTATGCTTTGATACTTCCAGACATGTGTTCACCTGGCCAAAGAGCCTACGCGTGCTTATGGTTCGCAAATACTGGTCTAACTCCTCGCCATAGTGCGTTTGCAGTTCAATTGAATTAAAGACGGCATCTTTGCCATTCGATGCCCCAACAGTTTCTATCATCATTGCGAGAACATACAGCTCCGTCCCGCGAAGTTGGTGAACATCCCCAGCAATTGGCGCCCTGCAAAATAGAGTTTTTGCGTCGCTCGTCTCTACCCAGAAATCGGCCTGAGAATATTCAGCTTGAGCCTGTTCGCAAAAAGTTTTCATTCTTTGCAAAAGTGTGGGCACAGCAAAGACCATTTTGCCAAATTCACCATGTGCTGCCACTGAAGCAAGTTGTCCTGCCTCCAGTCCCAGATCATTCAAACCAGTTTGCAATGAAATCTGTCTTACAAGTTCCCAGAGTTGATGAGCGGGAATGAGTTGATCAGGTCGTAACAGTATTTCCTCAGTTAAACTCAATGTTTCAAGAATTGGCTCAGAAGAATATCCGTGCAGCTTCATTGCTTCAATGAAATTCAAAGCATAGCGCGCACGTACCATATCAAATTGGGGCATTTTAAATTCCTGTCAGAATCTTTCAATATTGCGAGATCAATCTGTCGCGGGAACCATTGCCGTCCCATTGTGCGAAAAGAAGGTATCACTTTATGCCAAATCGCATATTTGAGAATATCATATTGTGACAACCTTCA
>CAJQND010000378.1 GCA_905479595.1 uncultured Hyphomicrobiales bacterium | reverse complement strand
AAAACAAAAAACACCTGCGCCAAATAAAGTTTTTCCAAATCGGGAAATCATAAAATTTACCTTAGATATATTGCCTGAAAAATTCTGAAGATAAGAAATAATATAAATCAAAACAATTCAAGTAAAAAATATATAAAATATAACTTTATTTAAATATAACTTTAAAAATACATGAATTATGGATTTTATTGCTGTAGCATAATGAATGTATTTTGATGCAAATGTTCAGGTTTGGTTCAGGCTGGGACTTCTAAGGGTATCTCCATCGCGTTGAGAAGGGCGCAAACACAATTAAAGGAGCTTACCCGCTCATGAAAACGTTCTCGCTTGCCCTCGTTGCCGCCGTTGCGGCACTGTCATTACCTGTGCTGACAAATTCAGCTTCCGCGTATCAATGCAAGACAGGCTTCACGGAAGCCCAGGTGCATAAGCCCACCCGTCTCGGCGCGAAGCTACAAGCCAAAAAGTCCTGGGCCTACAAGGTCAAGAACGACGAGGGACTTTCCTGGTCTGTATGGAAAATTGCTGGTGTTAAGTCGCTGGATTGCGAAAAAGCGGTGCAACGCTGGGTCTGCACTGCCCGCGCCAAACCATGTCTCTATGTTGTTCAATAAAGTGGACCCACCAGCTGGGCAAATGCCTAGCTGGTGGTCAACTTGCCAGCCAGCGCATCAGAGATCAGCTGGCGCGTTTCTGCAATACCGTAAAGAGCTGAAAAGCCGCCAAAACGCGGGCCTTGTGACTGACCAAGCAAAACCTCATAGAGGGCAGTGAACCAGTCGCGCAGATTGGCGAAATCATGGGTCTTGCCGACGTCGTAAACAAGCGTTTGGATGTCTTCTGCTGAAGTGCCTGATTTAACATCTGCCAGCCGGGCCCAGAGATCTTCAAGGGCAGCGCGTTCCAGTTCATCGGGCGCGCGGAATGATTTGGTGGGTTTGACGAAATCCTCAAAATAGGAAATCGCATAGCCGACCAGTTCATCCAGCTTTGGGGCCGTTTGCGCGCTTGCCCCAGGCGCATAACGTTGGATGAACCCCCACAGGGTTTCTTTATCATGGGCGTTCGACGCACTTACAAGATTAAGCAACAACGCAAAGCTTATGGGCATTTCAACTTGCTTGGGCTCGCCTGCATGAATATGCCAGACCGGGTTGCCAAGCTGGTTTTTGGCATCTTGTTCTGGAAATTTCGACAGGAATGTAAGGTACTCATCAACATTTTTCGGAATAACATCGAAATAGAGCCGCTTGGCCTTGCGCGGCGATTGATACATGAACAATTGCAAGCTTTCCGGCGAGGCGTAACGCAGCCAGTCTTCTATGGAGAGACCGTTTCCCTTTGATTTGGAAATTTTTTGGCCCTGTTCATCAAGAAACAGTTCGTAGTTAAATCCTTCCGGGGGTTCTCCGCCAAGAATTTTGCAAATGCGGCTGGAAAGACGCACTGAATCAATCAAGTCCTTGCCCGCCATTTCATAGTCAACACCGAGCGCATACCAGCGCATCGCCCAATCTGCTTTCCATTGGCACTTTACGTTGCCGCCGGTGACCGGCAGCACCATCGCTTCACCTGTTTCAGGATCGTCGTAGGAAATGGTGCCGTTGTCTGCGTCGCGTTCGGTTATCGGCACCTGCAGGACTTTTTGGGTGCGCGGGCAGACCGGAAGAAATGGTGAATAACTCTTTTGGCGTTCTTCACCCAATGTGGGCAGCATCACCGCCATGATCTCGTCATAGCACTCCAGCATCCGCAGCAGGGCAGTGTCGAAGCGCCCGGACGTGTAATAGTCTGTGGCAGAGGCAAATTCGTAGTCGAAACCATTTTGATCGAGAAATGCGCAAAGCTGCGCATTGTTATGGTGGCCAAAGCTTTCATGACAACCGAATGGATCGGGCACCACGGTCAGTCTTTTCTCAAGGTTTTCCGTCAACAGTTCCTGGTTAGGCACATTGTCGGGCACCTTGCGCAGGCCATCCATATCATCGGAAAAGCACAAAACTCTGGTGGGAATATCTGAAATGGTTTCAAACGCATGGCGCACCATTGTTGTGCGCGCCACTTCGCCGAAAGTACCGATATGGGGAAGGCCGGACGGGCCATACCCGGTTTCAAACAGGATCTCTTCAGGTTTGGCCCCGCCTCTGGCGACCTGGCGCTCGATGCGGGCAAGAATTTTCCGGGCCTCTTCAAACGGCCAGGCCTTTGATTCAAGAGCTTCGGCCACAAGGCCGGGATCTGTTGCGGTCATTGGTTTTAAACCTGATATTCGGATTGTTATGCGCCTGGCAGTAGTTACGACGTGGGGCTGTGACTGGCAAGCGTCAATCGGCTAGGGTGGCATGGATCATACGATTCGAAATTTGAGGCCCAATGCACGATCCCAATAACGCCACACTGGATGGGCTTGCCCAGGCGCTTGCGCAATTGCCAGGCGCTACCCTTGACGGCGTGGCGGGCTGCATCTCTGTGCCGGGGCAAGAGGCGGTGTCGGTTCCACCAGATGATGTGCTGCGCCGGCTTTCCGCCACCCCGCATCTTGTCTGCCATGCACCGTTTCTGGTGCGCCGCATGGGATTTATCGCGCGCGCCGAAATGTCAGACCAACGCGCAGCACTTGCCCCCCGCCATCTCGACATTGCCGAGTTGTTTGCCTTTGTGTGCCCTGCGCAATTTGCGTTGCCCAGCCCGGCCGGGATTGCCCATGCGGTAAATATCCCGGCAGGCGAGGCGGGTATGGACGCATCGCGCCTGTTGCGGCGCTCTGCCATGGCTTTATTGGGAATGCTGGCATTGCCAGGTTACCCGCATCCGCGCGAGACAGCACAAATCGCTACATTTCTGCAAGGGGCCAACTGGCCCTGGGCACAATTTGTTTTGCAGGCATTGCAAGCTTCCGGCGCGCGGCTGGATGCTTCAACCTTCGCCACCGGCCTCAATGTTTGGGACCGGCTGGATGAATGGGAAGATGACGCGCACCGCCCGCCACCATCATCGCATCCTGTTTCTGGTGAAGAGGCGATGGATATTCTCGATAGTGCACTGGGGCCAGGCGCGGAAATCCGCCTTGAGCAACAAGAATATGCGGCTCAGGCCACAGAAGCCTTCGCACCCAAAGATGTGCCCAAGGAAGGGCGCATCGTGCTGGCGGAAGCTGGGACCGGCCTTGGTAAAACGCTTGGATATCTGGCACCAGCCAGTGCCTGGGCACAGAAGAATTCCGGCACAGTATGGGTCTCCACATATACTAAAAACCTGCAGCGGCAGCTGGAACAGGAAGCAGCGCGCATTTTCCCAGATGCCACAACCCGCCGCCACAAAGTCGTTATCCGCAAGGGCCGGGAAAATTATGTGTGCCTGTACAATTTGCAGGAGCGCATGAGCCAGATTAACAAAGGCAATGCCCGAAGTGCCTTGCTGGCTGCGCTGGTGACCCGGTGGGTAAGGATGACCCGAGATGGCGATATGGTGGGGGGCGATTTCCCTGCCTGGCTGATGACCATTTTCCCCGACCTTGCACCTGGT
The DNA here is from genome assembly GCA_905479595.1 of uncultured Hyphomicrobiales bacterium. Lineage (GTDB taxonomy): Bacteria > Pseudomonadota > Alphaproteobacteria > Rhizobiales > CAJQND01 > CAJQND01. Next base: position 1,990 of record CAJQND010000378.1, on the reverse strand, counting down.
GGGGCAGAGCGGCCTTTATCTCCACAACAACTGGGACTGACCGACAGGCGCGGCGAATGCATCTACACCGCGTGTCCTCACTACCGCAAATGCTTCATTGAACGTGCCGTGCGTGCCTCGCGCAAAGCCGATATTGTGGTGGCCAACCACGCCTTGGTGATGATCCAGGCAGCTATGGAAATGTCACTTGGCGCGCCGGAAACCGAAGACGAGCAAAGTGCTTCCGGCACCATAAGGCGGCTGGTGTTTGATGAAGGCCATCACATTTTTGATGCTGCTGACAGTGCGTTTTCCGGCCATCTAACCGGGCTTGAAGCGAGCGAGTTGCGGCGCTGGATAAGGGGGCCTGAAACCCGTTCGCGCCGGGGACGCTCGCTGGCGGACCGCCTTGGCGATTTGATCGGCGATAATGACGCGCGCGAAGAAGAGCTACTGCACAAGATTTCATCCAAGGCGCGCGAGCTACCTGGGCCTGGCTGGCAGGCGCGAGTGCAGGCTGAGACGCCTGACGGGGCGACTGAAGCATTTTTGTGTCTGGTGCGTGCGCAGGTGCAGGCCCGCGCTGGTGGAGGTAACTACAACCTCGAAACTGATTGCCGCCCGCCCATTGATGGCATGCTCGAGGCAGCGGATGAATTGCGCACCGCGCTAAACGCATTGGCGCGGCCCATGAAGGCGCTGGCCAGCCTGTTGGTGGCGCGCCTTGATGACGAAGCCGCAGAGCTTGATACATCTGAGCGCACCCGCATTGATTCTGTGTCGCGCTCCATGCGCCGGCGATGCGATGTCATGGTTACCGGTTGGGCCGATATGCTTGACCAATTGAAGCTCGATCAGCCAGATGGCCATATTGACTGGTTTGCGATTGAAACGGCATTTGGCCGTGAATTGGATGTGGGGTTGCATTCCCATTGGGTTGATCCAACCATTCCGTTTGCCCGCACAGTGCTGGAACAAACCGATGGTGTGCTGGTGACATCTGCAACTCTGAAGGATCGCCCGCCGGAAATGCCGGATGATTGGCAGAATGCGGAAATGCGCACTGGCGCTGCCCATTTGCCATTTTCGGTGCGCCGCTATGCCCATCGTTCGCCCTTTAATTATGGCGAACAGTCAAAGGTCATAGTGGTGAATGATGTGAACCGGGACAATATGGATCAGGTGGCTGCCGCCTACCGGGAATTGTTTCTGGCTGCCAATGGCGGGGCGCTTGGATTGTTTACGGCGATCTCGCGCCTGCGCGCGGTCTATCAACGCATTGCAGAGCCTGTTTCCAGCCATGGGCTTTCGCTTTTTGCGCAGCATGTGGACCCGGTGGATATAGGCACTCTGATTGATATGTTTCGCGCTGAACGCGACGCGTGCCTGCTGGGCACGGATGCAGTGCGCGATGGGGTGGATGTGCCGGGTGATGCCTTGCGCTTGATCGTGCTTGACCGGGTGCCCTGGCCTGTCCCTGCTATTTTAGAGCGTGCACGGCGCAGTGCCTTTGGCGGCAGCGCCTGGACGGATATGCAAGTGCGGCTGAAACTACGACAGGCTTTTGGCCGACTCATCCGCAAACGTGCCGATCATGGGGTGTTCGTGGTGCTTGATTCCCGGCTGGCATCGCGCTTTTCCACCGCATTTCCCGAGCAGGTGGAAATTCAACGCATGGGCCTCGTGGATGCGCTGGATCAGGTGCGTGATTTTATTGGTCCCGCTCTTGCTGCGGACAAGGCAAACAACTAGGGTCAGGACTCATTAATAATCTTCAATTCTGTCTCTCCAGGAGGATGCAAATGCTGGTAAACAAGCGCAAGTTCAGGCTTTCTGCCTTAATGAGCATTGTTTGCCAGCAGGTGGGCCTTCCTGGAGAGACCCTTCGGGCGCGACTGCAAAGCCTGCCTGCTTCGTTGGAAAATCTTGAAAACCGGGCGGTGTCCTGCGACTTTCCGCCTGGCTGGCAGGCTTTGCAGTTTGCGCAGAATGGAGACTATTAATGGGTCCT